>JAPLFT010000114.1 GCA_026390535.1 Pseudomonadota bacterium | reverse complement strand
GATCGTGATAATAAATTTATTGCTACACGGATAATTGATCCCAACAGCAAAACAGAAGATTTGGCGGTTACTCCAGTATCTTCTGATATAAATACAACTGAAAAATTTATTTCAGACGGTGATCGACATCCAGGATGGGGCTCTTTAGATAATAAATAAATACTTTTAAAAACAAAATTCAATCTAACTTAGAGGTCGTCACTTATGATTTGGCGAACAGATCGCATCAGATTTTTGTTTTAGGCAAGGAAGACAGGGCGAGACGACCGAGCTGTATTTAAGTAAAAATGTTCTTGCGAGTATTTTGTTTTTAGACGAGGAGGACGAGCCCGAACGACTGAGGTGTACCATAAATGTACTCCGCAAGGAGAGAGGGGCGAAGTCCGACAAAGTATAAAAACAAAAGACGAAGCAAGATGGAGCCAACGAGGGGACTTGAACCCCTAACCTATGCATTACGAATGCATTGCTCTACCAGTTGAGCTACGTTGGCATTTGGATAAAAGATCCAGTATATTATTTTAATTATCTCTTTCTTCTTCTACGTTTTCTCATCAATATAAATACAATTATTATAATCACAACCACAAGGCCTATATACAGCGTCGCGTTTGATTCCCTGGAGATCTTTATCTCAACCGGAGGAGTACCACTCTTTTCCATTTCTTTCTTTTTTCCGCCCTCTAAATTACCTACCATTACACCGGATCCAAGTTTGGTCATATCGGCAGCTTTACCTTCGGCAGGAGCAGCTGGTATGTTCTTGCTGATACGCAAACTGTTTATCATCTGATAAAAATCTGTTGTGTACTGACTGAATTTTGTCTTATGGGCGCTGAATGTTACTACAATTCCCACTCCTTTTTGGACTGTGGCAAGATAGCGTGTAACAAAACCCGGGACCTCACTGTCTTCACTTTGAGAATCAACCCATATAGTACCAAGTATTGTGTTCCATTTTGTATACTGATTTTTACTCGTATATGTTTTACCTTTTACGTCTTTAACTTCTCTCTTCTCATTCAACTTAGCCATATAGGTCTTAAGTTCGTCGTCGGGTCCCTTATATTTTGCGGCCATTACTACGATAGCTTCTTTTCTCTGCTCAGGATTAATGGGCTGGCAAATGTGTTGCCCTCCCTCTTCCTTACAGGACCATGAATCGGGAATGGAAAATTCTATATATGAATTATTGAACTTCTTAGATGCAAACGCGGAAGAGCTTGCCATTAACGCTATTAACAAGGCAAACAAAGAAATTTTAAATATTTTCATATGGTATAAGCCTCCACCCGAATATTCATAACAAATTAATTTTAACACTGATAATGGTATTCTGTCTATCTATTGTGTTATTTTTAATTATTTTAGTTAGTTACATATAAATTTAACTAATCTGTTTTGTAGTTAAACTTACTTGACCATAATCCTTTCTATTTATAGATTAAATGCTTTTATGCTTTAACAAAGGGAGGTTTCAATGAGGTTTTTATTTATCACTTTTTTACTTCCGTTGATGACATCTAACATTTTTTCACAGAATCTAGATTCACGATACTCCCCCGAAGTTATGAAATTAACACTGTATGATGGTGACCGTGTAGCGTCAAAAGATTACAGCATAGGATATCACAAATATGTCGTAACCCTTACTCCTGGAGATTGCGACAAAGCCCTTAAAACCAGAGATTACTATGTTATATTTGTTGTTGACGAACACGGTGTAGAATTCGGTGATGTTTACCCTTATTCACCTGACAGAGAGGTAGGAATTAAATCTAAGATTACTAAAGACCCATTAGATAATGGTAATTATGAAATAACTATCGAATGGGAAGCCTTTAAAGATTCTGGAAAAATAAAAATTACACCTGTTATGTTAACTACTAATGATAGTAAATCCGTTTATGCAGGAATAGATGATCATAATCCTATTTATTTTGAGGATCATGGACATGTAACACTGTTAGCCAAACCTAATGGAGAATTAACACAAGGTAAAGTAGTTGATGAAGAAGATTGTCCAGATAAAACAGGGAGCAAAATTAATGTTAGTATAAAGGAATTGAAATAATATAATTAGCAATAGGACTATGTAAAAGAGGCTGGATATTTTATCCAGCCTCTTTTTTTATCTTTTTATCCAGATAATATAGTTTTTTGTTTATCCCTTTAATACCGCATGTGCCGCTGCAAGTCTTGCAACAGGCACCCTGTATGGTGAACAGCTTACATAATCCAAACCAAGTTCATGGCAGAAGATAACGCTCCTTGGTTCTCCCCCATGTTCACCGCATATGCCAAGTTTAATATTTTTTCTTGTAGCCCTGCCCTTTTCTATAGCCCATTTCATCAACTCGCCGACACCCTCCTGATCTATGCTCACAAACGGGTCCACCTGATAGATGTTCTTTTCAACATACTCGGGTAAAAATGTTCCTGCATCGTCCCTGCTTACACCAAGGGTGGTCTGTGTCAGATCGTTAGTGCCAAAAGAGAAGAATTCAGCGACCTCGGCTATTTTATCCGCTGTTATGGCTGCTCTTGGAAGTTCTATCATGGTGCCTATCAGATATTTCATGTTAACACCATGTTTCTTTATCACGCGTTCAATTTCCTTGACGCTGTAATCCTTTATAAGTATGAGCTCCTCTCTTTTACCTATGAGGGGTATCATTATCTCCGGAACTATATCCATCTTCTCATTCTTGATCAGATAGCAAGCTGCCTCTATGATGGCCCTTACCTGCATCTTATATATCTCCGGAAAAGTTATTCCCAGCCTACAACCTCTAAGTCCCAGCATCGGGTTCAATTCATGCAGCGCCTTTGCCTTTGCCTTTAATACATCCACAGGTACATCCATGTTTTTTGCTACTTCCTGTATCTCCTTATCCAGATGAGGAAGGAACTCATGAAGCGGCGGGTCCAATAATCTGATCGTCTTTAGTCTTATATATTTATCTGCCCATGTCATTATCCTTCCAAAATTTCCGCTGAGTTGTGGTTTTATCTTGGGGACATCACCCTCGTAAACAGTACCTGTTGATCCGTCCAGTGTTATGACATCACCTTCATTATATGTTTTTCCATTATCAAGTTTAAACGTCTTGCCGGTAATGTGAAGAGCACTGCAACCGGACACACAACACTTACCCATTCCACGTGCAACAACGGCGGCGTGAGACGTCATACCGCCAAGAGCCGTTAATATACCCTGTGCAGCGACCATACCCTTTATATCTTCCGGGCTGGTTTCATGTCTTACAAGTATTACCTTCTTACCCTGGGAGGCCCATTCTTCAGCGTCTTTTGCCGTAAAGACTATCTGGCCGGTAGCCGCTCCGGGAGATGCCGGAAGCCCCTTTGCAATAGAGATCTTGGCAGCTTTTAGATCCAGAGTAGGATGCAACAAGTGTTCTACCTGTTCAGGCTCAACCCTGAGTACCGCTATCTTGTCGTCTATAAGTTTTTCATCATACATATCGCACGCAATATTTACAGCGGCATTAGCAGTTCTTTTTCCGTTCCTTGTCTGAAGTATATAGAGTTTGTTCTTTTCAATAGTAAACTCTATGTCCTGCATATCCTTATAGTGTTTTTCCAATAGATCAAATATCCCCGCCAATTCCTTGTAAATTGCGGGCATGATACTTTCAAGTGTAGGAAGAGGATTGGATGGATCTATGCTGGCCTTGTTTATAGGCTGAGGGGTCCTTATGCCGGCAACAACATCCTCACCCTGCGCATTTACCAAAAATTCACCATAGTGAGCATGTTCTCCGGTAGAGGGATTACGCGTAAATGCAACACCTGTGGCACAATCATCTCCCATATTACCAAATACCATTGACTGTACGGTAACGGCTGTTCCCCATTCATCTAAATATCCGTTCATCTTTCTGTATGTTTTGGCACGATCATTGTTCCAGGACCTAAAAACAGCCTCTATAGCACCCGTTAATTGTTCGTAAGGGTTTTCAGGAAAATCCTGTTTCATCACTTTTTTTACTTCATTCTTAAACAGGATGCAAAGCTCTTTTAAGTCGGTATCAGAAAGTTCCGTATCAAGTTTCACTCCCTTTCTCTTCTTTATATCTGTAAGTATATGTTCCAGAATATCGCTATCCATACCCATAACTACGTCGGAATACATCTGAATAAATCTTCTATAGGAGTCATAAACAAATCTCTCGTTGTTATAGGCTTTTATAAGACCGACAAGGGTCGTCTCATTGAGCCCAAGGTTCAACACCGTATCCATCATACCGGGCATGGAAACCCTTGCGCCGGATCTTACAGATACCAGCAATGGTTTTTCCGAATCACCGAACTTCTTTCCTATTGATTTTTCCACCTTTGCCACAGCGTCTTTTATTTCCTTTATCAGGGGATCACTGAGCTTTCCGCCGTTCTTATAATAATCGTTACACATCTCTGTTGTTATTATAAATCCTGGAGGGACATTAAGCCCGATCTTGGTCATCTCCATCAGATTGGCGCCCTTACCGCCGAATAGGTTCTTATCTTTTGGGTCGCCTTCCGCGGTTTTATTCCCAAAGAAATACACATTTTTTTTACTCATTTAACATTCTCCCTTTTCTTTTGTTAATTATTATTTGTTCATTTGTTCATTAACATAACTAAGCAGATTATCGACGGCAATCCTATCCTGTGCCATCGAATCTCTATGTCTTACCGTGACCTTCTTGTCTTCAAGCGATTCAAAATCTATGGTCACGCAGAATGGAGTTCCGATCTCGTCCTGACGACGATAACGTTTCCCGATAGAGCCTGTAACATCGTACTGCATCGCGTAGTTTGTATGTTTCTGAATCATTTCGTATATCTCTCTTGCGTAATTATCTATCGGTTCCTTCTTCATCAGAGGAAGCACAGCGATCTTAATAGGCGCAAGACTTTT
>JAPLFT010000281.1 GCA_026390535.1 Pseudomonadota bacterium | reverse complement strand
TAAGTATTTTTCAACTGAACAACATAAAATTAACCAACTTGTTTCAGAGAGAGAATCTGTTAATGCACAAATGGTGGAACAAATTGAAGAACACGGCAATGAAGATGGTCTGCTGGCAGAAGTGACTGATGATGGGAAAATTAAAAAGGATGAAATAATAAAATACATTAAATCGTTAGGTAAAGAGACTGAAGAAAACGCGGATGAATTGCAAAAACTAAATCAGTATATAGGTTTGTTGAATAAAGAAAAAGAGTTAACCTCACAAGCAAAAACTCTTGAAAAAGAATTAGAGAAAAAAGTAATTAATAAATATCCAACCCTAACTGAGTTAGATATCAAAACCTTGGTGGTGGAAAATAAATGGATGACTACCATTGAGCAATCAGTAAAAAGTGAAATGGATCGCATCAGCCAGAGGTTAGCACAGCGTATCAAAGAGCTAGTAGAACGATATGCTACCCCTATGCCTAAATTAACTACTGAAGTGCAAAGTTTAACTACAAAAGTAGAATCTCACCTTCGAAAGATGGGATTTATATGGACTTGAGAAAGGGTTATAGACAAACAGAATTAGGCGTTGTTCCAGAAGATTGGGAAGTAAAGAACCTTTCCAAAATTGGAAGTTTTAAGTAAGGCAGAGGTATAAAAAAAGACGAGACATCTCTTTATGGGTTGCCCTGCATTAGATATGGCGAGATTTACACACGTCATAACGATTATATTAAACAATTTTATTCTTTTATACCTTTAAATATTGCAAACCAAAGTCAAAGATTAACGAAGGGAGATTTGTTGTTTACAGGTTCAGGCGAAACTGCAGAAGAAATAGGAAAATGTGTCGCGTTTTTGGGAAGCGAAGAGGCTTTTGCAGGCGGTGATATAATCATCCTTTCACCCAATGGTTATGACTCAACATTTTTAGGTTTCCTGTTAAATAGTGACAAAATTGTAAAACAAAAATGTAAAATGGCACAAGGTGACGCTGTTGTTCATATATATGCCAATAATTTAGGGAAGGTAATGGTTGCTTCCCCTCCAACCAAAGCTGAACAAACAGCTATTGCCACAGCTCTTTCTGATGCTGATGAGCTTATTAGCAGTCTAGAGGAGCTCATCACCAAAAAGAAAAACATAAAACAAGGCACTATGCAACAGCTCTTAACTGGCAAGAAAAGATTGCCAGGGTTTGGTGGGGGTTGGGAAGTAAAGAAGCTGGGAACAATGATAAAACTACAAGGGGGATACGCTTTTAAAAGTGATTCGTTTCAGAACGAGGGGGTACCCATAGTTAGGATTTCAAACATAGACAATAGCTACGTTGATTTGAATGATGTTGTTTATTATAAAGAGTTTCTAATACCTAATGAGTTTGTTGTTAATAAAGGTGATGTTTTGATTGCAATGTCGGGTGCAACAACAGGTAAAATAGGTATCTACAATTTTAATTTTTATTCATATCAAAATCAGCGTGTTGGTAAATTTGTTGTTTATAATAGTAAGAAAAATGATTTGAATTTTATCTCTCACTTAGTGCGTTCCGAAAGATTTAAGAATAATCTTCAAAAACAAATTGCACAAGGTGCACAACCAAATATCAGTGGTAAACAAATAGAATCTATTGAATTAGACATTCCTGTTAATATAGCTGAGCAAACAGCCATTGCCAACATCCTCTCAGATATGGATGCTGAAATAGGATCTTTGGAACAGAAACGAGACAAATATAAAATGATTAAACAAGGCATGATGCAGGAATTACTTACAGGCAAAACGAGGTTAGTATGAC
>JAPLFT010000352.1 GCA_026390535.1 Pseudomonadota bacterium | reverse complement strand
AGGCGAAGATCATAAAGAATATGGGTATTGAGCATCTTCTTATTGTTGCGGGAGAAAACAGAAAAGTTATCGGTATTGATTATCTTAAAAATATTTCCGATGTTTTGTCGGAGAAATTTGCCACTGTCAGCGTAGAGATTGCTCCTCTGGAGGCCGATGAATACAGACAACTTTTTGATTCCGGTATAGACGGTGTTACCTGTTATCAGGAAACGTATAACCCCGAGCGATATAAAGAGTGTCATCCTGCCGGACCCAAAATGGATATGATCAAACGCCTTGACACACTTGATAGAGCAGGTTCTGCCGGTATGAGATTTTTAGGCATAGGGGCTTTGCTTGGTTTGGATGATTTTAGGGCAGAGGCTTTTTTTCTTGTGCTTCACGCCAGATACCTTGAGAAAAAATATTGGCAGTCGTCCGTTTCCGTTTCATTTCCAAGGATACGTCCTTCGGAAAGTGATTTTCAACCTGTTTTTCCAGTCACAGACGACGATCTTTTGCACTTAATATCTGTTTTAAGACTGTTCCTTCCGGATTCAAACCTTGTACTTTCAACAAGGGAATCTGCGTCATTCAGAGATAAGGCCATCTTTTATGGGATAAACCAAATGAGTGCAGGCTCTAAAACAAATCCGTTGGGATATTCCGTATTAAAGGATTTACGTATGACAGAAGCCGGCAAACAGTTTGAAACTGCAGATCCCAGAAGTCCAAGGGAAATAGCCGGAAAACTATCAGGATTAGGATATGATCCGGTATTTAAGGATTGGGATAAAGGATTCAGACATGATTGATCTTCATAGTGCTTCGTATAAAAGTCATAAAATGGATGTATTAAAAGCATCCGGAGTATATTTTGTCACGTCTACCGAACTCTCGGATGTTCCGACACTTGATCTATTGGATATTTTTTTAAAAGCTGGTGGAAAACTTTTTCAACTCAGGGAAAAAACATTTTCAAAGAAAAAATTGTTTGAGACGGGATTGCTTGCCAGAAAACTTGCAGATAAATATGATGCCGTATTTATAGTGAACGATGATATTGATGTAGCTTTGACGGTGGGTGCCGATGGCGTGCACCTGGGGCAGGACGACATGCCGGTTGCAATGGCAAGGAAATTATTGGGTGAAAATTTTATATTGGGTGTTTCTACCCATAATATTGAAGAGGCTGTAATGGCGCAAAAACAAGGTGCCGATTATATAAACATAGGTCCTGTCTTTCCGACTCAGACAAAGCCGCACGTATCTGCATTAGATGCAAAAGGAATAGAAACAATACTGCCCCATGTCCATATCCCGTTTACTTTTATGGGCGGTATAAAAGAAGACAACATGGCAGTACTGTTAAAATACAAACCCTCCGCATTGGCCATGGTGACAGAGATAACAAAATCCGTAGACGTAGATAACAAAGTAAAACGATTGCTTTCGATAGTTATTGATATTTCCCCCTTTCTATCGTAATAATTTCTAGACTTAAAAATAATGAGGGGAATTATAAACACACATTAGTGTTAATAAAATATGCGTAAGATACTGTTTCTAATAATAATAGCCTCGACTTTTTGTTTATATTCTCAAACCATTACCAAGATTACAATACGTGGTAACAAAAAAATCACATCTGACGCTGTAAAGGCTAAACTTGTTGAAAAAGAAGGTGCTCAGTTTAATGAAGATTTTATAAGACGTGATATCGATAATATTTTCAGTCTGGGTTTTTTTGATAATGTGGATGTTTACGAAAATACAGATAACGGTTGTGAACTTATATTTGAGGTAAAGGAAAAACCTATAATAAGTTCAATAGTTTTTGAGGGTAACAGCGAGATAGATAGCGATGATCTTAAAAAACAGATAGATATTAAATCATATACGGTCCTAAATATATCTGAGATTAAAAAAGCAAAAACCAAACTGCTTAAATATTATGAAGAGAAAGGATTTTATCTTGCAAGTATCAAGGAAGATATAAGATCGGCTCCAAAAGATGTTGAGGCTGAAACTAAAGAAGATTATCTTGAACTGGCGTTTAAGATTTCCGAAAATTCCAAGATAAAAGTGGATAAAATAACAATACTCGGCAATAAGAATCTCCCGGACGAAGAGCTCAGAGCCATAGTCGAAACAAAGGAAAAGGGAACGTTCAGTTGGTTCTCAGGATCCGGTAATTACAGGGAAAGCATAGTCGATATAGACAGGGAAAGGATAGGTTACTATTACACCACGAAAGGATTTCCCCATATTCAGGTCTTTGGACCCATAACACAGGTTACCGCCGACAAAAAATGGATCTATCTGACTTATACTGTAGAAGAGGGAGACAAATACGATTTTGGGGAAATGAATGTAAAAACCGGCGATGTTATATTTTCCGATGAAGAACTCAAAGATGCTATGAAAATACAGGATGGCGATCTTTATAACTCTACGATGGTAAGAGAGCAGATAATAACCTATCAAAATATGTATGGTGATAAGGGTTACGCCTTTACAAACGTTGTTCCTGTTCCCACGTATCATGAAGATACAAAAAAGGTCGATATCCTGTTTGAAGTGGATAAGGGCAGGAAGGTTTATTTTGGAAAATTTAAAATTATCGGTAATGATAAGACAAGAGATAAGGTCATAAGAAGAGAACTCAGGGTATACGAGGGGGAACTGTACAATAATTCCAGAAAAGAGCTTTCTCGTGAAAAAATCATGGCACTTGGTTTTTTTGACGATATAACTTTCAATCAATATGTGCCGAAGGGACCTGATGCAAAACCCGATACCGTCGATATAGATATACATGTAAAAGAAAAAGCTTCGACCGGTCAATTTATGATATCAGCCGGTTACAGTACATATGAAGGTTTTATAACCATGCTCCAGGTTCAGGAGAATAACTTTCTTGGACGAGGACAAAGTGTCACACTAAGGGCAAATCTGAGCAAGGTTGCAAAACTTTATGATTTAAGTTTTTATGATCCTTACTTCCTTGATTCAAATTGGGGATGGGGATTTGATATATTCAGAGAGAGCAGAGATGCCAACGGATTTACGACTTACAGGACCGGGTTTGATACAAGATTCAGTTATCCTCTCACGGATTTTACAAGAGGATATCTTACCTACAAACTTGAATACGATACCACAACACGGTTAAGTACATTGAATGGAA
>JAPLFT010000369.1 GCA_026390535.1 Pseudomonadota bacterium | reverse complement strand
ATTTCGCACTCATGCATTCTAAGACAGTCCATAAGTAACTGAAAGTTAAGCATAATCAATATAAAAAGTCACTTGAAAACCTGGCCTATAAAGTGTAATAGACCCGCTATGAGTCAATTTGATAGTGTCAGCTGCAGAATCATCAGATCATGCATTGATTATGCAAATTCCAAAAATATAGATCTTGAAGAGACGATCTCAAGATACAACTATAGTTACGAGCTGGTGGAAGATTCATATAACTGGGTCTCCATATCTTTTCTTAATGAAATAATAAGCAGGATTGAGAAAATCGGCGGCAAGCATAATATTGCATTTGAGATTGGCAGCGACAGTACTTCGCGGAATAGTTGGGGTGATATAGAAAATGTCATAAAGGCAATAGGAAATCCAAAACCTATTCTTATGCATGTAGAAAAATTCACAGCATATTTTCTTAAGACCCCTATTATAAAGATGGAAGACTCAGACGCGAATTCCATAACTATAAGGTCAGTTTTATAAAAAATTCTCGCCAAAACTCCTTGAGGAAATAATACTTGGCCTTGAAAAGACAAAAAAGATAATCGAGCACAAAAACAGCGAGCTTGAAAAAAAGAACCGTGAACTTGAAAAAGCATATAAGGATTTTGAACAAAGCGTGTCATCAAAAATACAGAATGAAAAAATGGCTGTTATCGGTACTCTATCGTCCGGAATAGCTCATGAAATAAACAATCCCCTGAGTTTTGTGATAAGCAATTTCAGGTCCCTTCATAAATATTTTGATATCATCCTTAATTCCATAGAGGATAAATCAAAACTGCCTGCGGATGTTCTTATGGATGTTCCTTCCATATTAGGGGAAACGGAAGAGGGTCTGCTTAGGGTAAAAAAATTGGTCGAAGACATAAACTATCTTGCTCATCCCGGGACCGGAGAAAGATCAGCCGTAGATATAAAGGACATAATAAATAACGCAATAAGACTTACAACCAATGCACATAAAAATATCATCTCTATAAAAGAGGAATACGATCATAAAAACAAAATTATTTGTACTCCGTCTAAAATATCCCAGGTCTTTATAAATATAATTTTAAACTCAATACATGCCATAAAAGAGATCCAGAGGGAACACGGAGAGATAATATTCAAAACCAGGGAACATGAAAATAATCTTGAAATAATCATTTCGGATAATGGGACAGGGATAAACAAAGAAAGTCTCTCAAAGGTATTTGAACCGTTCTTTACCACAAAGAAGGCCGGAGAAGGCATTGGGCTCGGTTTGAGTACATCTCAATCAATTATAAACAGCCACAGAGGAACCATGGAGATAGAGAGTCAGGCAAATGTGGGGACTCGGGTGATAATAAAATTGCCTATGTCAGAAAGACAGGAAAACGGCCTTAGTTTGTTCTAAATGATGCTAAGTGTAAATCTTTTTTACAGGGCCATATTGGTATTTATATAAGTTAATCTATTGAAATCATTAATAAAAAACCGGATTCCTCCCCTTGGCATATTGATTGCATAAAAATATGCACAAGAAAGAAAATTTTGACGGGGGATATTATGAAAAGACTGTTTATTTTAGCGATAGGATTAGGACTCGTAAGCTCTAACACCTATACTACGCCATTCTATATGGTGCAATGTTATGATTCCAAATACAAAGTGGTAAGCTGCGACGACAAAGCCAAAGTAGCTAAAACAAAAAAGATTGCCAGAGTTTTTAAAAAGAAATCCGCTAAAAAAGAAACAGTGGCAGAAAGAAAGGCCAGAGAAAGGGCGATGGCTCTAAGAGCACTTGCAAAACAGAACGAAACCCTTAAGGGTGAGCTCGATTCTTTAAGAAGGGCTAATCTTATAGCTTCTGCACAGACATCAGTAACCCCTACAGCACAGGCTGCTCCGGTTATACAGGCCAATGTGCCGGCGCCAACACCTATGCCAACGGCGGCAACACAGATAGCAAAGAGTGTTGAACCCGAGGAACAGAGTGCCTGGGGATTTGAGGTAGCTAATTTAATATCAAAACCGTTTAACGATACACAGGATGATAAAAAAGCTACTGTGTCCAGTCCTCTTCAAAATGAATTAGATCTAATAGGTAAATATAAGCCTACCAAAAATATGATCTTTAACGTTGAAGAAGATCTATATTGGAATTGGAATAATACTACTAATGCAGCTAACAACGGTTTTGATGCCGATAATCCAGCCTTTTATTTTGATTATCTTGGACTTTATGTATCAGAAAGCAAGCAAACAACCATTGATGGAGAGATAAAAGTAATTCCCGGCGTAAAACAAGATGCCAGAGATGCCGGAATGGTGGCTCAGTTCTATCTAAGAGGAATTATTAAAACTAAATTTAATGACGGCAAAGGATATTTTAAATTTGAACCCGAGGTTGACCCGATAATCAATAAATACTCAACAAGCGCTCCTACAGCGACCACAGCCACGGATGAAATGCCTGTATTTGACGGCCTTGCTTATGAAAGATTGACTCCCAATACCAGATTTGCCGTAGCTATGCAAGGATCGCTCGGTCATAAAATCATGGAGGGAGTAACATTAGAGACACAATTAAAATTCACCAGCTCCAATACATTTGCAAATGAAATTATAGATAGCGGCGGCATAACTCGTACGCTCGTTCCTGCCGGAGGTTTTAAACCTTTTAGTACAGACGCTAATAACAGTCTTACTTTTCTTTTTATTATGGACTACGAAATATAATAAAGATTTTTTCGATAATGAAAAAGCCGAGAGGAAATTCCTCTCGGCTTTTTTTATTTTTTAGATGATAGTTTAATCAATCTTTGTATTCTTCAACCGTAGGCATATCCTTCAATACATCCGCAATCTCTATTAACTCCAGGTTAGATGTCAAATCTTTGAGCCCTCCGAGATATTTGTCGTAATCCTTCCTGCTTAGAAGATTCTTCCTGATATTCCTTTCTATAGTCCTGATATCGTATAATTTGTCGCTATGCATAAAAATCCTCCGAAATCCTTTATAGTCATGGTGCCCAAGGACAGAATCGAACTGCCGACACGAAGATTTTCAGTCTTCTGCTCTACCGACTGA
>JAPLFT010000104.1 GCA_026390535.1 Pseudomonadota bacterium | reverse complement strand
CCTTTAAAGTCAGACTTACCTTGAAGAACTTTCTTATTGCTATGGTCGTACCGTTTCTTGCGCATGGAGGAATAACGACATGAACTCTGGAGCCGTTAGGAAGACGCGCATCCAGTGTGGGGTTTTCCTCATCTAATGGTCGCCCTACAAATTGCGCAATATTTCTTGCCGCAGCCTGAAGCGAACCTTCATCTTCAAACTTAACATCGGTCTTTATGACCCTGCCCTTTTTTTCTATAAAAACGGTGAAAGGACCATTTATCATTATTTCCGTAATACTCTCGTCCTGAAGATACTCCTTTACGGGAGCAAGAAAATTGGCAATCGTCGCTTCAAATACTTTTTTATTACTTATCGGTCCGGTGTTCATTAATGTTTTGGCCCCTTGTTCGCCTGATATTCATCGACTATTGTCTCTATGTCTATCTTGCTTACATCCTCACCCTCTGTTTCTTTCTGGTATATATAATCAACCGCAAAATCACAAAATTCTTCTACATCCTCGTAAGGGATACTGAATTTTATGCATTCCTGTGTAAAAACTCTCAATAAAAGGAGGTGGCTCACGAGCGATGGAAGATCCTCAAGTCCCAGATCTTCATCCTCATTGTCTATATAGTTATATGCCCGCAACACTTGGTTAATATCATTCAAGATATCATCAACAGTCGCCATAATTACCTCCGGAGTTATATCTATTATATTACTTTAATTCACTTCTGTAAAAAGCTCTTTGCAATAGCTTTATCGTCAAAGTCGTGTTTAACACCATTTATCAGCTGATAATTCTCGTGACCCTTGCCCGCTATAAGAATAACATCTTTTTCCCTGTTCATGGATTCTATCGCTTTTTTTATCGCCATTTTTCTATCGGGAATAACCTCAAAGCAGTTCCGTCTCATTCCGGCTACTATGCTTTCTATTATATTTATCGGATCCTCTGATCTGGGGTTATCTGAGGTAACGATCGAATAGTCGCTGAGATCGGATACGATTTTTCCCATTTTGGGACGTTTCCCCTTATCTCTGTCACCGCCGCAACCAAAAACGGTTACTATTCTTTTTTGTGGAAAAACATTTCTCAGACTTGTTAATACGTTCATGAGTGCATCGTCGGTGTGTGCATAATCAACAAATACATTATATCCTTTAAGGACTCTCTCCAATCTTCCCGGTACTACGGCCTCATGTGCCAGTGCATTATATACGGATTTGTAATCTACGCCGTAATTTTTCATCGCAACCGTTATAGCTGCAAGCGCATTATATATGTTGTGTTTTCCTATCAATGTCAGTTCAAATTTATAAGAGTTATCTCCGTCTTTAACCGTAAAAACAGTACCTGAGTCATTGAACTCATATGTATCAACATGTATATCCGCCTCAGGATCAAATCCATAGGTATATAACTTTACACCGCTAAGAAGGCGGACAAAATCCGTGAGTTTCCTACCGTATTCACAATCTATGTTTATTATAGCGGCTTTATTTTTTCTTGTGCTCTTTGGCAACAAATCTGTGAATAATTTTTTCTTTGCATTGAAGTAATCATCCATGTCCTTATGAAAATCCATATGATCTCTTGTAAGATTGGTAAACACGGCGACTTCAAAATCAAGATCCGTAACACGTCCAAGTTCTATACCGTGCGAAGATACTTCCATGGACACATGTGTGATTTTTTCGCTTATCATCTGCCGCATCATGCGCTGCAGATATAAGGATTTAGGGGTCGTATATTCTATTTCCCTTATTTCCTTGTCTTTATATCTATAGAGGATGGTCCCTATCAATCCCGGGGTAAAACCACCGGCCTTTAATGCCGATTCTATCATAAAAGCCGTAGATGTTTTTCCGTTTGTACCGGTGATACCTATAAGGGCAAGTTCCCTTGAAGGATATTTGTAGAAAAAGGATGAGGCTTTTGAGACGGCATCCACAGCATCATCAACGACTATGAGCGGGATATTATCCTTTATTATTCTATTCAAACTTTTTTGATATAACGGATTATGAGAAGACGCCGCGTTGTCATAATAATCCTTTGATACGATAACGGCACAGGCCCCGTTATTCAATGCTTCTTCTATAAAAAGATT
>JAPLFT010000309.1 GCA_026390535.1 Pseudomonadota bacterium | reverse complement strand
ATATAAATAAAATTAATCCGCTCGGAATTTGAAACAATTTTTTGTTTCCAATTCACTCACGAGCGGATTTTTATTGCAAAAAATTATCTTTTCTATCATAATCAGGTTAAAGATTGCGAACGCACGACCTTGAGATGATGTTGACCTGACATTCTCTCAATAAGTTTATCTTTTGTTATAAATGCGTTATTTACCAGTATGTCTATAGTTCCTCTGTCTTTTTGAACTTTTTCTACACATTCATTTACTGATGTCGCATCGGCAACGTTCATATGATAAAAATAACCCAAGCCAGCGCCGATCTTTGATATCTCATCAAGAGTTGTTGACGCCGAGGATTCATTTATATCCGTTATTATTACGTTAACACCCTCTGAAGCCAGCGCCTTTGCTATTGCAGCGCCTATACCTCTTCCGCCACCGGTTATAAGAGCGTTCTTACCTTTAAGACCAAGATCCATTTAGACCTCCCTTATATTGAGTCCAGCGTCTCCAATGTGTCCATGGATATGCATTCAAAACTGCCTGCGATCTTACCGCAAAGGCCGCCAAGGACTTTTCCAGGACCAACTTCTACGGCCCTGTTAACGCCGGACGACGCAAGTTTTGTTATTGTTTGTTTCCACATTACGGAACCGGGGATCTGTCTTGCAAGATTATTTACTATTACAGAAGAATCACTATGTATGTTCGCGTCTATATTTGCCACATACGGAACATTCAGTTTGGAGATCTTTAATTTATTTAAAGCATTTGTAAATTCAGGAATTATTGTCTTCATTAGCGGCGAATGGAACGGAGCACTCACGTTAAGCGGTATCGCCTTTATCTTTAATTCCTTAAGATTGGCACAAAGTGCGTCTATCGCCTCTGCACCGCCGGAAACAACTATCTGTTCATCCGAATTATAATTCGCAGCACTTAATACCGTGCCTGCAGGGTCTATCTTTTTAATTTCACCGATTAATACATTTTCATCACATCTTACGACTGCGGCCATTTTTCCCTTACCAACAGGGACAGCCTTTTGCATCAATTTGCCTCTAAGGTTGACGATACGAACGGCCTCTTCAAAGTTCAAGGCACCTGCCGCAACAAGGGCGGAATATTCACCAAGGCTGTGTCCTGCAACATAGGAAAAATTTATATTTTTTTCTCTTTTAAGTACCTCAAACATCGCGATACTTGTTGTAAGTATGGCAGGCTGAGTATATTCGGTTTTTACCAATTCCGTATCCGGACCCTCAAAACATATCTTGCTTAAAGAAAAGTCCAGAGCAGAGTCGGCTCTGGTAAAAAAATCCCTGGTATAAGGATACTTCTGTATCCACTTTGTCCCCATACCAATATACTGGGAGCCTTGTCCCGGAAAAAGTAGTGCAGTACTCAAAGTACTATTCCTCCTCTTTCTGTTCCGTGATCTTTCTTCCTCTGTAAGTCCCGCAGCTAGGGCAGGCTTGATGTGGAAGCTTCCTTTCTCCGCAAGTTGAACACTTGATAGTGTTAGTCTTTGTGAGCGCGTGATGAGACCTTCTCATATCCCTTTTTGATGTTGAAGTTTTCTTCTTTGGTACTGGCATTAATAATGTCCTCCTAAGGATTTTCCCTGGTTTTTAAAATTGATACAACAATAATGGAACTACATCAAGTATTGATTCCGGAGCATAAAGTATTACATATCGGGTAGTCCGGAAGCGTTAGGATCAGCTGTTCCCTTAAAATTTCACCCACGTCTATCTTGTCTCCCTTAAGGGGCGAAAATTCCAGATCGTCCTGTTTTAATTCATGTTCTCCGCCATCCCCTACGTAAGCCCCCTCATCCTTGTACAAAAACAGTCTAAAGCGGTTCTGGAAAGGAATCTCGAACTTTTCCAGACATCTGACGCACTCCGGCATTGCCTTACCTGAGAACGCACCATCCAGCTCTATAAACTCACCTTTTTTCTCAACTGTAAGATCAAACCGGTATTCAATGACCTCATGCTCTACGGATGATAGAGCCTGTTTTAGCCAATCCTGATTAAGATCGCCCTTAAATTCCTGTATCTGGTCCGGCTTTAAATTGGATACATTTATAAACATAGGGGAATTGTTTAATTCTATGGTCTGTTAGTGTCAAATGTTATTTCTAGCGATTTGCGATCAAAATTATAATAATTTACAGTCAA
This sequence comes from Pseudomonadota bacterium, assembly GCA_026390535.1. Classification (GTDB taxonomy): domain Bacteria; phylum Bdellovibrionota; class JAFGOL01; order JAFGOL01; family JAFGOL01; genus JAPLFT01. The sequence continues at coordinate 4,872 of JAPLFT010000309.1, read as the reverse complement.
GATGCATACCGAGGAAATTCCCGAAGTACGCGACGCAGACGTATATGAACATACGTCGAGGAGCGGACGAGGGGGCGACAAAGGTAGGCGCTTGAATGTAAATTATTATCCAACTCGTTCTACGGATTTTATTTCCGGGGCAACTGCCCTGATTCTTGCTTCAACAACATTCTTCAGCGTCATTATTGCACCCATGCAGTGAGAACACGCACCGTGCAGTTTTACCTTAACTACGCCGTCCGGTGTTACTTCAACAAGTTCAACATCCCCACCGTCTGCCTGAAGTGCCGGTCTTATCTGATCCAAAACATTTTTAACTTTATCTTTAGTACTGAGTTCAGTCATTTTTCCTCCGAATCATTAAACTAGTTCACTGTTGGTTTTACAATCGGTGTGATATTAAAGGTTAAAAGAGTAGAACCTGCAGGTAATATGTCATCTTTTTTAACCTTGATCTCTTTTACAACACCATCTCTTGGGGAGAATATCCTGTTCTCCATTTTCATTGCTTCAAGCACAAATAGTTCGTCCCCTTTTTTAACAATCTGTCCGGGTCTGACCAATACTTCCATTATTTTCCCGGGGATCTTGGTCTTGAGGACATTAACCTTTACAGAGAATGTTTCCCTGAGTTCTCTTCTTGCTTTCTTTTCATGATTTTCAGCCTCTATTATTGATGTACATGGGCCTGCTGTGACCGTATGCATATTGCCATCTTCCACAAATTTAACCAGGAATGGTTTATTTTCTATAATTACAGAATAGAACTGTCCGCACTCTTCAAAATTTGCCTCAAAGGATTTGGTATTATCCCTATCCAGAAAACTTACAAAGAATTTATCGTCGTTCTTTGTTACCTTTACTCTTTCCATCTTATCGTTGTCTAATTTTACTTCTATGATCATCAGAGCCTCCCCGTGCCTATTTCTTTCTGCCAGGCACTTATGGGTTTGCTGACAAGTGATAATTCGCCTCTCTGTTTTTCTTCCGTATTGTAAACTTTTATCGCGGTTGCCATAGTCATTGCTGTTTTAAAATTTTTCGGCGGTTCCACCTTGCTAAATACAAAATTATTCCTCATAAAGTCAACATCATATGTACCGCTGATAACGGCTTCGTGTCCAAAGACCTGTCTTTGAAGTGGTATATTGGTAATAATTCCGGAGTAGAAGTAGTCCTTTAGCAAGTGCGTTATCTTTGTTACTACCATTTTCCTGTTATTTCCCCATACGGACATTTTTGCGAGCATATGATCATAATATATAGGTATTCTCCATCCTGAGTGAGCAATAAGTTCGTGCCTCACCTGAGGACCCATTGGAAGGAAAACATCATCTATAGTTCCGGTACTGAACTCCTCTGCATTTTAATTCCTTCTCGTAGATATCAAGCTTTTCTCCAGCCGATATCATGAATTGGTATTTTACAAGATCAAGACCTGTTACCATTTCTGTTATTGAGTGTTCTACCGTAAGACGCGGATTGACCTCTAAAAAGAAAATACCGTCTTTGTTAACAAGGAATTCAAAACTAGCCAAACCGATAAGACCTATTCCTTCGGCAAGTTTTGCAGCAGCTTCTTTTATTGTTTTTCTTGTTTTATCGTCCATGGTCGGCGCGGGGGTCTCTGCTACTATTTTTAGATATCCTCGCTGTATAGAGCAATCAACCTCCGGCAATATCAGGATATGCCCGCTATTATCCCTTAGAACAGATACTTCTATATTTTTTGCTTTCTCCACGCCCTTTTCTATAAGAAGTGAATCATTAGAAAGAGTAATGCCAGCCTCTATTTTTGATGCAGCAAGAGCTTTTTCCAGTCCATCTTCTGATTCAACCCTTCTTATTCCTCTGGCATGTGAACCGGAAACCGGTTTTATCATCACCGGATACCCCAATTCTTTTGCTGTCTTTTTTGCTGAAACTATGTCTTTGACGGCTTCCTGTGAACACGGTACAGACTTAATATCCAGCTTTTTTGCCAAGGCCCTCATATTCAGTTTATTCTCTGATTTTTTTAATACATCATAATTTGAACCTATAAATTCTATCTTATTATCTTTGCAGGATTTTGCAAAGTCAGCGTCTTCGGAAAGGAACCCGTATCCCGCATGTATGCAATCAACCTCAGCCATTTTTGCAATGGCAAGAATAGCGTCCTTATTCTTGTAACTTAAAGACACCGGACCGGGACCTACCCTGTAAGCATAGTCTGCCCTATTCAGGTAATGAAGGGATCTATCCTCGTCGGAATAAATGGCTACAACCTCTATTCCAAGATCAAGGCAGGTGGAGATTATCCTGTTGGCTATTTCACCCCTGTTGGCTATTAAAACTCTTTTAAACATTTTTACCGGTGCTCCTTGGTTCTTTCTCTTTATAGAGGGATATTCCCATGTTTTCTAGGAGGTGTCGTCTCACGTTTGTTATAAGCAAGATCAAGCGCCTCTGCCACTTTTTGCCTTGTATCTTCCGGAAATATTACCTCGTCTATATAGCCCTTTGCTGCCGCAGCGTATGGATTTGCGAATTTCTCGTTATATTCATCGAGTTTTTCTTTTCTCATCTCTTCAGGATTAGTAGCTTTTTTCATATCGTTCTTATAAAGGATATTCACAGCACCCTCGCTGCCCATGACTGCAATCTCCGCGTTAGGATATGCAAAATTAAAATCGGACCTCAGGTGTTTTGAGGACATAACGATGTATGCTCCGCCGTATGCTTTTCTTGTGATGACTGTGATCTTTGGTACTGTAGCTTCAGCATATGCATACATGAGCTTTGCACCATGCTTGATAATACCTGAATATTCCTGATCAGTACCTGGCAAAAATCCAGGGACGTCTACAAAACTAACCAATGGAATATTAAACGCATCACAAAACCTTACAAATCTTGCGGCCTTAAAGGACGCATCAATGTCCAGACATCCAGCAAGATAATTCGGCTGGTTGGCAACAACGCCTATAGGTCTTCCGCCGATACGGGCAAAACCTATTACTACGTTCTGGGCGTAGTTACTCTGGACTTCAAAGAAGTAATTATCATCTGCAACCGCAGTTATTACGTTCTTTATATCATACGGAAGTTTTGAATTTATGGGGATCAACTCTCTTAGCGACATCTCTTTTCTATCTACAGGGTCATTTGTTTTATATATAGGCGGATTTTCTCTGTTGTTAAGAGGTAAAAAACTCAAAAGTTCCCTTATCATTAACAGACATTTTTTTTCATCGTCAGCAACAAAGTGTACTACACCGGATTTTGCGGTATGAGCCGATGCTCCGCCAAGGTCGTCCATGGTAACTTCTTCCATCGTGACCGCCCTTATAACTTCCGGACCGGTAACGAACATATAGCTGTTCTCCTTCATCATAAATATAAAATCCGTAATGGCGGGAGAATAGACCGCTCCGCCGGCACATGGTCCAAGTATGGCAGAGATCTGAGGAATAACGCCGCTGGATTTTGTATTACGCCAGAATATCTCTCCATATCCGGCAAGGGAATCTATACCTTCCTGTATCCTTGCTCCACCCGAGTCATTAAGTCCTACGACCGGACAACCGTGAGCAAGCGCAAGGTCCATTATCTTGCATATTTTTTCTGAGCAGACTTTGCTGAGTGATCCTCCAAGTACGGTAAAATCCTGTGCAAATACATAGACAGGACGACCATCCACCTTTCCATAACCTGTGACTACAGCGTCTCCAGGAATACGGGTCTTATCAAGGTCAAAGTCATTACAGCGATGTAGAACAAACCTGTCAACTTCCTGGAATGTTCCCTCATCCAGAAAATATTCAAGGCGTTCCCTTGCGGTCATAAGCCCTTTTGTGTGGCGGGCCGCTACCTTTTCCTCACCACCACCAAGACTGGCTTTTTTGTTTCTTTCCTGCAATTGTCAATAGATATCAAGCTGTTCCATAATTATCCCCTTCTATCTTAAGGTATTGGTCAATTACTAAAGTCATATCCTTGTATATTGGAAAGGGATAAAAATCAACCATTGGTATCATACTATTGCCGCATATAGACTACTAAATATACCTCTTGAAATCCTAACCTATTTATAGTAGTTAATACCGGATTTTGATTTTTAGGGGTTTTCCCTATTTTTAGGAGTTTATAGCAATGAAAGAAAAGATTCATCCAAAGTATGAAAAAGTAAAAGTTATCTGCGCATGCGGTAATGAGTTTGAAACTCGTTCAACCATAGGCGGTTCGGAAATAAGAACAGAAATCTGTTCCGGCTGTCATCCGTTCTTTACCGGAAAGCAAAAACTTATGGATAGTGCCGGTCGTGTTGAAAAATTCAATAGGAAGTTTGGTAGGAGTACCGGAGCCGATGGTAAGATAATCAGTACAAAGCCTACAATCGTAAAAGCAAAAACAACGACGGAAAAGGTAGAGACAAAAGCAGAAACGAAAGTGGAAACAAAACCAAAAGCAGAGTCAAAGCCAAAAGTAGAAACAAAGTCAGAAGTAAAGACTCATGCAGCAAGTACGACTGAAAAACATGCGGAAAAACCTGCAACAGAAAAGCATACAGAAAAGCACGCAGAAAAATCCGGTGCAGAAAAGACTACAGCAAAAAAGAAGCAAGCCTCTTAAATACTGTAATTACAACAAACTATGTTTAGTAAACTAGAAAAGGTCGTAGAACGTTTTCACGAGCTGGAAAAGCTCTTGATAGACCCCGCTGTAATGAGCGATAGGTCCAAGGTAGTGGAGTATAATAAAGAACATTCACAGATGGCACCCATAGTAGAAAAATACACCGAATATAAAAAAATATGCAAAGAAATAGACGAGAGCACTGAGATACTTCAGTCCAACCATGAAGACCTAAAAGAAATAGTTAAAGAAGAA
>JAPLFT010000335.1 GCA_026390535.1 Pseudomonadota bacterium | reverse complement strand
TTCAGTTCATCTTTCGATGGCAAGAACCAGTCACTGGAGCCGCCTGATACTAAGGCATCGCATAGTTGTGCCGCTCTGTCTGTTTCTCCTTGACTATTTAGCCATGCAACAATGGCCGTTGTATTAGCCTGCCCCTTACCAATATCGGCATTTGTTCCAATTAACGTCGTATCAGGATCACTCCACTTTTTTAATGTCCATTCAGTGGATACAGGAGCTGCCTCCAAATATTTCCAACCATCAGTTGCATAAGTCGGATTTATATAGGATATCCATCCGCCTGCGGGACCAGAATCTCTTAAATTATATGCAGCGTTCATCGTTACGGTATAAGTTACTACCGTTGTTCCGTCCTGCGCTGTAACTACAAGAGTATCGTTCGTTACTACGGGGTCAGATATACCTGCGGAATTCCACGTCTGATGACTCTCTCCCTTGGTTAATGCTCCGAGGAATATAGACTTACTGATCGCATCTCGAACATTGGTGATAGTTTCAGAAGCTGTCCCACCTGAACTAACTGTATAAGCACTAGATGTCACGGTTGCTCTGTTACTTAGTGCAGGTGTTACCGTTACTACTATTTTATAGCAAAGGACTGTAACACCGTCCTGAGCTGTTACTCTGATGATAAAGAAATCCTGATCTGTAATAGCTTCATTGTTATATGCCGTATCCGTTGCAAAAGTTGCTGAGGGATCAACACCTGTTGCGTATTTAACAATTTTAGTCGTAGCACCTATCTCAGTTGGATCAAAAAATGTTACAAAATTTCCGGCATTCGATGTAACTGCCGCCTGTGCTGTAGTTATTGTTACTGAACCGGCATCTGCCGCCGTCATAGTGGCAAGATTATTCACCGGCGTTCCAAGACCGATTAGAGCTACACCCTTAACAGTTGATGTAGCCTTCAATGTAGCAATGGTACTCCTGTCCTTCGAGCATGACGCTGTCAGTATTAAAATCAGCGCAAAAAAAATATAATTTAATTTTTTGAAATTCATTCGCCCCCCCTTTTTTATTATGATTATGTTAAGTAAAACCGCTTTTATTATATCCCCGCCCTGTTATAATTCATAAGTCTTTCTGATATAAGAAGCTATCCCCGCTTCAGGTGGTGGAAAATGCTAAAGAAACGAACACCAGTAGAAAAGATGGCCCTTTACGGCAATTCAAACAAGATTTGGGAGATTGTGTCAAAGCAGAATTGGCAGCTTGAAGAGGTAGATCCCTATTCCCATATGCATTATTTAGGGACTGAGGCACTTGATAATGCGGCCAAAAAATTACAGGGACAATTTGTTAATACAATAATGGGAGATTTCCTTGAGATAGATTTGGACAATAGGTTCGATTGTGCAATATCTCTACTTGCTATTCTGCACATACCTCTTATACAAAGGAAACAAATATTTAAGAAAGCTTATCGTTGTTTAAAATCCGGTGGAAAGATATATGTTGAAGATTATTATCAAAAAAACTGCTTAACCGATATTGAAAAAAATGATCTGGAAAAGATTGTATCCTGTCCTGGATTGCCGACGATAAAAGAATATAAAAACACCCTTGAAAATGCCGGTTTTAATGTCGAACTTGAAGACGTTACTGATATATGGACTGATTTTGTTGTCTCCAGAACCAAAACATATGCAGAATCTGAAGAACCAAATTCAAGTCTGTTACTTTTTTATCAAACAGTTGAAAAACTCTTTAAAGGAAATAACTTGGGGGGCATCAGAATAACTGGAATCAAAACTAATTAAAATCTAGGATGATTTATAACTTTATTTTATATTGTTAGCATCATTATAAAGTTCTTCCCTGTAATCGAGTGCAAAAGCCATCTTATAGTCTTCTTCTGCATGGGCAGGATCTTTTAGACCGGCTTTTGCTAGTCCTCGACCATAATAAGCCTTTGCGTATTCGGGATCTAACTTAATAGCTTCATTAAAATCATTTATTGCACCTTTATAATCTCCTAAATTACTTTTTGCAATCCCGCGATTATAATAAGCAAGCACATTTTTATGGTTTAACTCTATAGCTCTATCAAAATCATTTATTGCGTCTTTATAATCTCCTAAATTAGCTTTTGTGGAACCCAGACTATTATAGGCATCTCCACTTTGGGTATCTAATTTGGCAGCCTTATAAAAATCAGCTTTTGCACCGATAAAATCTCTTAAATTATTTTTTTCTTGTCCCCGATTAATATAGAAAATGAGAT
>JAPLFT010000205.1 GCA_026390535.1 Pseudomonadota bacterium | reverse complement strand
GCCGTTACGTTTTGTCCTTTCACTCAAGAAATCAAGAGTTCTGTAGTCGTAAGTTAAACCGGTTAATATAAACCAATGTGTATTCAATGGGACGGATACATCCAGACTAGCTTTGAATTCCTGGATTATCTGTCCGTCGGATATCCATGTGTTCTCATGATAGGCAGAGATTGAATACGTAGGGTAAAAAGATTGTTCTGAATATGTGGCTCCAAATACCGGTTTTTTAGTTCTAGAATCATAAGCACCTGATAGAAGATACTGATGCCTGAAGAGAGAATCCGATCCATAGGTTATGGCACCTATTATGTATCCGGCATCTACAAAAGAAAATGAAGGTATCCACGTTTTTGGTACCATGGCCTTAAGGCCGGAATAACTTTTTCTTTCCATTTGAGGGATGTTATTTTTTTGTTCATCCCTTACCGGCAGGTTATCAACGGTAAAGTTTTCAGGATTTTTTTGCTCTTCTTTTTCCGTCTGAACTGTTCCGATCCTGAAACCGCCGGAGGTGTAATATGTTATATAAAAACTTTTATTATCATCCCTGTCTGCTGTCTCAACATCAAAGGCTCCGCTCATCAGGTTTGTGAGTTTCTCTATTTTGTCCGGTAAAACAGTGCCGTCTGATGAAAGTTTCATCCTGTAAAGATTAAAAACCTCATCAGGGTCGTCTATAAATACTATATTATCCTTATTAACAATAAAACCCTTGATGCTTCCAGTAGTTTCGTGAAGGATTATCCTATTGCCGTCCTTGTCCAGTTTTACCAGGTGTTCTTTTTTATCTATTTCCTTTTCCACAAAATATATTTCATATCCGCTGTCTTTTTTTATACAGAACGGATTTGAGAGTCTTGAAAGATACTGGGATGAATAAACTGTCTTTTGAACGAAAAGCTTACCACCAACGAGTTTTTCTATATTTAAGTCCATTTTTCCGGTTTTAGCCCTTACAGTACAGATCTCGTCTTTATTTATAACACCGGCATAGAGAACTCTCTCACTGTTTGAAATAGACTTTGATTTCCACTTTGTAACATCAAAGGTTTCTACTGTGTAATAATCACTTCCTACATCACTCGTCTCATCGTTATAGATTATTGTCTGGTTATCCAGCCATTTTATGAATGACGCGTAATCAGTTTTTACATAATTTATTTGCTTATTCTTTTCCAGATCCAGAATAACTATCTGGTTGTTCTTGTTGGGATCGTTCAGGTAATAGGCCAGCAGTTTACCATCGGGAGACAATGCCGGCTCCATGTTTATAAAACCCGCATTTGTTTTTGGCTCTACCTTTGTTTCCCCGTTCTTTGATATATCATCTATCCACTTCGCATAAAATTTTCTTTTTTCCTCAAGCATTTCCTCCCACAGTGCCGGCACACTCTTACCTGTGAATTTTTCGAAAGAAAAACTCGGGTAATATGGAATAACACCGGCGTTGTGTTTTGATATATTGCCCGGGGTATCAAGGCCGTATTTTTTTGCTACATGCTCCATAAGCAGATATCCGTATAAATACGGGACATTCCCTACGGGCCATTTGTCCAGAATATACGGGGTAATAGACAAGGAATATAAAGAATCTGAATTCAGGGTCTTTTCATACGCCGTAGTTCTCATCATTGTGTGAAGGAACGTGGAACGCCCGCGCCCTTTTTTGCTCATATTTGTTTCTTCAAAAACGGCGTCACCCTCTATAAAATTAAGAGGAGAAAGTCCGTTTATGGCAACCACGGTACCAAAGATCGCCCTTAATGGAACAGTATAGCCTCTGGTTGTTGAAAGATTTATTATGTGAGTAAGTTCGTGGAATGCGGTCTCTCTTAACCAGTTGTCATATTCGGAGATAGTCATATAGACCATCGGGGGTACAGCATAAATGTATATGGTGTTTTGAGGGACCGGTGTTGCAAAGCCGTTATGAAAATCCGTATTATCAACTATAACGATCTGTACACGAAGATATGGTTTTGATTTCAATTCCTTTGTCAGTTTTTCAAATGCTTCCTCAAGATATACGGCAGATAGTCTGGCTATCATTTCCATATTTTTGCTTACGAAGAATTTTTCCTTGGATGCACCTGGATAATGAATATCAAAATGCTCTGTTACTATTGTCTTGAAGTTTGAATATCTTGATGGAACAACTGTTCCTACACCATAGGAAGCGGGAAATGTTGTATAATCTCCCGATGCTCCGGGATTACCCAATGCACTTGCAACAGTTAAAAACAATCCCCAAAGTATATGCATTCAACACCTTGAATTAATACGTGATTTTAGGATACAATAAGATATCTATAAATACAACAAATCCCTATCCCTATAGGATTTTAATATAAAACATCCCAAAACCTTCGCTTTTTGCCCGTTCTAAATCTATACTCACTAAAATCCGTGGCCGCTGCTATGCAACTTGCTGACGGATTTTTTAACGTTCGTATAGATTAAGAACAGGCACCCAAAAAGCTGCATAAGTTTTGGCCTGTTTTATATTAAAATCCTACAGGGATATTTATCTGTTGCGATTTTTACTTAGTGAGATTAAATTGAGCGTCTATGGAATTTAAAGACCTTACCATGAAAGAACTCACGACTATTGTAGCTGGATTTGGCAAACCGGCTTATTCGGCAAAGAACATATTCAAATGGATATATAAGAGAAGGGTGGAAGATTTTAACCAGATGACGGATATTGCAAATGAACTAAGGTCATATTTTTCGCAAAACTATAAGATATCCGGATTAAAAATAATAGAGACTGAAAAGGCAAAAGACGGATGCATCAAGTTCCTGTTTGAGCTTAAAGACGGACAGACCATAGAGAGTGTTCTTATACCGAAAGAGGACAGAATTACCGTATGCGTATCAACCCAGGTCGGCTGTAAAATGGGTTGTACCTTTTGTTGTACGGCAAAACAGGGATTTACGCGTGATCTTTCTACGTCGGAGATAGTTAATCAGGTAATGGATATAAATTATTATGCAAAAGAACAACTCGGTTTTAAAACAGATGATAGCGGCTTTAGGACTATAACTAATATAGTATTTATGGGTATGGGTGAGCCTCTTGATAATATAGAAGCTGTGATAAAAGCCGTGGATATACTGACGGATCACAACGCCCTTGCGTTCGGCACAAGAAAAATTACTGTGTCCACCTGCGGATTAATACCGCAGATGTTTGAATTCAAAAAAAGATCAGGAGTAAAACTTGCCATTTCACTTAACGCCGCTAACGACGAGTTGAGAGATAAAATAATGCCTATAAATAAAACGTATAAGATAAATGAGTTGATCTCTTCCATAAAAAAACTACCTTTAAAGAGCCTGGAATTTATAACCATAGAATATATACTTTTTAGGGGACTGAACGATTCAAAAAAAGATGCAGAAACCCTTGCAAAACTATTAAAAGATTTACCGGTAAAAGTGAATCTTATACCTTTTAATCCTCATCCTGGAGCGCCCGATTTTGATGCTCCGGACGTTAAAACACTCAGTGATTTTTATGATTACCTGGCCTCTAAAGGTGTGATATGTAATGTCAGACACAGCCGTGGAACAGATATAAGCGCGGCCTGTGGCCAGCTTAAGTCAAGGGCCAAAAGATAGAGATATAGGGATCAGAATAAATGAATTCTGTAATAACAGATAATTTCACACCGATGATGAAACAATACAACGAGGCTAAGGCTCAGGTCCCGGGCAAGCTCCTGTTCTTTAGGATGGGAGATTTTTACGAGCTTTTTTTGGATGATGCCTTAAAAGCAGCTCCCATAATGGGTATTGCGCTTACCTCAAGGGACAAGAAAAACCCTATTCCAATGTGTGGTGTCCCTTATCATGCGGTTTCTTCATATATATCAAAACTTACACAAAAGGGCTTGAGCGTTGCCATCTGCGAACAGATGGAAGATCCAAAAATGGCAAAGGGAATAGTTAAAAGAGAAATAATAAGGGTAATAACCCCGTCGCTTGTTTATGATTCAAATGTAATAGAGGGTAAGCAGACCTCTTACCTTGTCTCGCTTGTTTTTGATGAAGGAAAATGGAGCTATGCCTGCCTTGATTATACGACGGGGGAGTTTAAAGCCAACACCGTTAATAGCACCGACGAGCTTGTAAAAGAGGTAGCGTTGATCGCTCCGCGCGAAGTTATCTATGAAAAAGAAGTCCACATCCCTGAGGTCTTAAAAAGATTCCTCCTTAATGTGAGTTTTTCATCGCTGGAACCAAAGAGCCTTTCAAACATAAACTTTAATCAGATGATAGTGGATACCCGTCTTGGAAAACACGAAGTAAAGGCCGGAAAACTTATAATCAATTATCTTGTAGACACACAGTTTAGGGATTCTTTCCCGCACATAAGATATTTTTACAAGGTATCATCGTCGGAGTTCTTAGGTATAGATGAATTTACATCAAAAAATCTTGATCTTTTCAACTCTTTCCTTGGATGTCTGGATGAAACCATAACACCGATGGGCGGAAGGATGCTGAGACAGACCATAGGACAGCCGCTTAAAGATGAAAAGGCTATAAACAATAGATTAGATGCTGTAGAAACACTGACTAAGAACTATAATACACTGGAAAAAATAAGATTATTGTTTACTCAGTGCTCGGATATAGAAAGACTCTCTTCCAAAGTGGCTCTGGGACAATTTGGCCCGAGGGATTTTAAGCGTCTTCTGGATAGTATAGAAGTAGTTGCCAGCGTAAAGGAATCAACAGCTGACCTTAATCTGAAAATAAAAGACATAGATATAAAAGATCTCTACGATTTTGCCTCAGAACTTTCCGTAAAATTTGAAGATGAGCTTCCGTTTATCTCAAAAGAGGGCGGAATATTCAAACACGGTTTTGATCATGAACTGGATGAACTTATAGATCTCCATTCAAATAGTAAACAGGTTCTGCTTGAGATGGAGAGGAGTGAAAAGGAAAGAACAAAAATATCATCACTGAAAATAAAATATAACAAGGTCTTTGGATACTATATAGAGATAACAAACGCAAACCTTCATCTGGTTCCTGAGAATTATCAAAGAAAACAGACACTGGTTAACGGCGAGCGTTTTATGACCCCGGAGCTCAGGGAGCTGGAGATAAAACTTCTTAATGCAGAAGAGAATAGGGTACAGCTTGAGGAAAAACGCATAAATGATTTTGCGCTACAGTTCAAAGAAAAATTCCTATCCCGCGCGCTTGATCTTTCTTTGTGGGCGGCTGAGATCGATACCATAGCGAATTTTGCATGGCTTGCCATAAAAAGAAAATATACAAGACCTGACATATATAAGGGCTTTGACCTGGTATTGAAGGATGCGAAACACCCGGTACTTGACCAGACCATGGGGGACGAATTTATTCCGAACGATATATCTTTAAACTCCGAATGTTTTTTCCATATCATCACAGGCCCTAATATGGCCGGAAAAAGTACTCTTATGAGGACTGTAGCGTTACTTGTGATAATGAGCCACATGGGGTCATTTATCCCTGCATCCTACGCAAGTATTCCGGTAGTAGACAGGGTTTTTACAAGAGTAGGTGCCACGGATTATATACTTCAGGGGCAGAGTACATTTATGGTGGAAATGATAGAGACATCCAACATAATATATTCCGCCACCAAGGATAGTCTGATAATCCTGGATGAGATAGGGCGCGGTACAAGCACCTACGACGGTATATCCATTGCGTGGGCTATAGCGGAATATATACACAATAAGATCGGCGCAAAGTGTATGTTCGCAACGCATTATCATGAATTAACCATACTTGAACAGGAATTATCGGGTGCCAGGAATTTTTCTATGTCTGTTGAGGAAGAAAAAGACGGGCTTTTCTTTTTAAGGAAGATCATTCAAAAGCCTGCTTCACGGAGCTATGGTATTCAGGTTGCCAGTATGGCCGGACTCCCTGACAGCGTTATCAAGAGGGCATATCATATAATGAGAAAGCTTGAGGAAGAAAGAGCAAGAGGCGTAGACCTGAAGGACACGGATCAACTTTCCCTGTTCACTAAAATTTCCCAGGACAATGAGCCAGCAAAAAATGATGTTACTGCACAAGAAAAAAATAACTTTGAATTTATAGACGAACTTGCTAAGATAGACCTTAATAAAATCACACCGCTGGACGCTCTAAGCAAGCTGTACAAGTGGAAAGAAGAGGTGGACAAGGTTGAGCAGTAAAGAAATATTCAAAAATTATTCATGGTTTTTTATAACGACGATACTTATAACATTTTTGATCCTTGAGCTTATAGGTGTGCAACAGTACGGTATAGAAATATACAATATGCAGAAAGTTCAAAGAGTACCAGAAAATTCTGAGATGATAGTAGTCTTAGCAGGTAGCGGTGGAAGATTAGAGGCTGCGTATGATCTGATGAAGGGAAATAATATTCCACGCATGTTTATAGCCGGGACGTACAATAAAGTCAGCTTTGACCAACTGTCTAAAACATATCACTGGTCCATCAATGATAGAGACAGGATAAAAATAGATAATATCTCTACGAGTACATGGGAAAACGCAAAGGTATCCGAGGAATTCGCAAAACAAAACAACATAAAGAATATCGTACTTGTTACATCAATATATCATATGCAGAGGGCGGAACTCTTATTCCGCAGAGTGTTTAAAAACGATGGTGTACAAATAACTACCTATGCTACCAGTGTTCAACAGCTGGAATATAATGCCTGGTGGCATGACTTTAATGTATTCAGAAAAATACTGAATGAATATTTTAAGTTTCAGTACTACAGGGTGTTATTTGCCGGAAAATAATTAACGTAACTGTTTTTTTGCATCTTCTATTATTTTTATGTCCAATCCCAGAATATTTGCGATATTTATAGCGTCAAAATATTCCCTGTTTGAATCATCCGGTTCGATCTCATATCTCATGAATAGATTTATCATCCTGATCCTGTCGTTCAGTTCATATTTTTTTTGTTCATTAAATGATTTTTTATATTCAATATAATTCAACCCTTTCATCCTGAAAAAATCTATTCCATTCATCCTTGGTAGTTCCATGAAGTGAGTTGAGTAAAATGCAAAAATATTTTCTTTTTCCAGGAAATCTTTAATAATTGCCGAAGATAACGC
>JAPLFT010000018.1 GCA_026390535.1 Pseudomonadota bacterium | reverse complement strand
ATCCCTTGTCTTTAAAAAGTTTTTCAATTCCTATTTTTGTATCGGTGTTATATCTGATAATACTATTTGGAAAATTCTCATATTTAACTTGGGTCAACTCACTAAAATTACGGTATATCTGTATCTGGCATGTATCATGATAAGTTGGTTCATTCGACATTGCTATTAATGGAAAACAAAGACAAACAAAGCAAATAAATGATTTTTTCACAATACCCTCCAAGAAAATATAGGTGTGCTGCTAATAGGTAAGCCTTTGTACTAAAAATCTACGACATTTGTCAAGAATTATTTATAATTATGCGAGTTTTGCCCCTTCTATTATAAGCCCCCTTGCAAGCCATGGGGGTTTATGGTAAACACTTGCGCTACGGTCCAAAGGGCCGTTATGGCCGGCAAAAAACCGGCCGATCCTTGCTCATCCGCCAAGGCGAATGGGCTATATATCCAAAAGGAGGTTAAAATGCTTAGAACCTACGAGACTATCTACGTCACCAATCCTGAATCTACACAGGAAAATCTAGACGCTGTTGATGCAAAATTGAAAGGCTTTGTCACATCATCCGGCGGAGAGATCGGTCACGAAGAGACCTGGGGCGTAAGAAACCTTACTTTTCCTCTAAAGAAACAATCAAAGGGAAAGTACAACTACATTCTTTACACCGCAGACACTAACGTGATCAAAGACATTGGGTTTTATCTCAAGATCTCTGAGTTTGTTCTTACGTTCTTGACTGTAAAAGTCAAAGATACGGCAGATCTTGCTAGCGTAGTAAGACCAGACGTAAAGAACCTGAACTGACGATTACCATGTTTGAAGACAACAATTTTGTCTGCAAGGGAAAATTATCCGGATGTTACGACAGACGTTCAACACCCGGAGGAATGCTTTTGGAGGAAATAGTGGTTGCTGTTCCAACAAAAGTTCCCTGGAAAGAGAATAAGATAATGCATATAAGGATCACCTGCTGTGGAGACACCGTTGATACTCTTAAAAATATCAAGACCGGGGATACCGTCAGCGTTAAGGGATTTATAGAGCAGACAGGAATGGGGAACGAAAAAGAATTTAAACTTATAGCGACAGAAATTGAAAAGGAGAAATAACAATGAGTGAAGAAATTAAAGAAACAAAAGCCGCTTCTGAGACAATTACAGAAACCGTCCATGAGCCTATAGCCGAAGCCCCAAGAGGCAGATACGTAAGAAGGAACAGGGACGATAATGATTCAAGCCCTCGCCCAGAAAGGGGAGAAAGGGGAGAAAGGGGTGAAAGAGGTGAAAGGGGAGAAAGAGAACCCGGCGGTTATAAATCAAAGACCGCAAAGAAGAAAATATGCAGATTCTGCGCAGAGAACATCCCAGTAGATTACAGGAACACCAGAATGCTTAAGTCCTTTATAACAGAAAGGGCAAAGATAGTTCCGGGAAGGATCAGCGGTACATGCGCAACACACCAGAGAGAATTGACCACTGCCATCAAGAGGGCAAGGCAATTGGCGCTCATTTCCTATACATCCGGTCACAAGTTCTAAAAAGGGTAGAACAGTGAGAAAGTTTTTTGAATTAATGCAGAGATTTTTTTCCAGTATTCCCGGAAAAGGGTTTACCTCGTCAATACTGCTACTGAGTTCATTCTTTGCAGTGTTCAGTGCCGCACCTGCGGTCACTACATATGTAGGTGAAAGCAGGCAAAGAGGCTTACTTGTGCTTGTAATAGGCGCAGGGCTCACGTTTCTGCTTGGCGGAGTTCCGGCGGGTGTAATATACATCGGCATTGTATTGTTCTCCACCGTAGTAATGGGTGAGTTCATCAGGGCAAAGATCAGCTTTGGAAAAACCCTCGTCATTTCCAGCGTGATAATAATAGGTGTTTATGCTATCGCTGTTGTTGTTTATTCATCGTCTCAATCTTTGGGAGTTATGGATCTTTTCACATCAAAAATAATGTTTGCCATAAATTTTATGAAAACCAATTATCCCGATGTGATAAAGCAGACTTTGATAGAAACAGGCATGAGTGAAAAAGAACTTGCCTTGTCTATAGCTACAAAAATACCTGCAATAATGACATCCGTTGTAATGGTTTTTTTATTCATAAATATGCTAATAGTCGGAAGATACGACGAGAAAATGATGAATTTCCTGAAATTTGAGAATCTCATGAAATTCAAAATGCCGGAATATTTTGTATGGCCTGCTATAGTATGCGGCGGCATATATCTGTATTCCACGACCACTTATAACAACTCGGTAAATTCTGCGACCATAGATATGATTGGTCTGTTCTTATTTAAGGGAATAATGACGATATACTTCCTGTACGGACTTATGGTCGTATATGTTGTTACCTCCATCAAGATACCTGCCGGATTTTTTAGGGCGGCATTATTCTCTGTCATCATAGTCTTTGCGTATATTTTTGTTGCAGCAGTGGGATTTTTTGACACATGGTTTGATTTTAGAAAATACTTTAATAAAAAAGGAGAAGAAGAACTATGAAAGTAATATTAAAAAAGGATATTGGGAAAAAACATGCGACTATCGGTGATATAATCGACGTAGCAGAAGGTTACGCAAGAAATTACCTTTTACCAAAAGGATTTGCTATTGAAGCAGGCGAAGGCAACATAAAGGCCGTTGAACATCACAAAAAGGTGATCCAGGCTAAGATAAATCAGGAAAAAAAGCAGGCAGAAAGTTTTGCAGAAAAACTTAATGCTCATTCCTGTACGATAACAAAAAAAGTTGGAGAAGAGGAAAAGCTATTCGGATCAGTTACTTCCGCGGATATTGAGGAAGCTCTTAAAAGAGATGGATTTGACATTCCTAGGAAAGATATTGTATTACCAGAACATATTAAAGCTCTTGGGGTCTATACAGTGCCTGTAAAGTTACATACTGGCGTTGAAGCGCACCTTAAGGTTTGGGTCGTTAAAGAATGACAGATAATCTAGGATACAGATTACCTCCCCAAAACATAGAAGCGGAACAGTGTGTTCTGGGCGCCGTGCTCCTGGAAGGCGGGGCCTCGTTTGAAGTTGTGGACATGCTGGATGAGGACGATTTCTATAGAGACGCACACAAAAAAGTATTCTCTGCCGTAAAAAGACTCGTAGAAAAAAACGAACCCGTGGATCTGATCACACTTCAGGACGAACTCAAAAGAGTAAATGAACTTGAAGCGGTCGGAGGGGTCGGATACCTTAGTGAAGTCCTTGCCCTGGTCCCCACAGCAGCTAATGCCACTTACTATGCAAAGATAGTAAGAGATAAGGCGATGGAGAGAAAACTCCTTACTACATGTACATCCATAGTGAACGATATATACAACTCGGGTTATGATACAGACACATTGGTTAATGAAGCTGAGGGAAAGATATACAGCGTCAAGGGTGAGAGATCCCTTGGACAATATTTTTTGGTTAAGGACGTAACTAAGGAATACTTTAAAAAGATTGAGGACCTATATCAGAAGGGAGAGAATCTTCTTGGTGTCAGCACCGGATATAAGGATATTGATCAGTTAACCGGCGGATTCAAACCAGGACAGTTGATAATAATAGCCGCAAGACCTAGTATGGGTAAAACGGCGCTGGCCATGAACTTTGCAAGAAATTCTGCCATAAGGCACAACAATTCTATTGCGGTATTTAGCCTTGAAATGAGTAAAGAAGAAGTGCTTGGTCGTCTTATAGGTAGTGAAGCCAGAATAGACATAACAAGATTGACCTCAGGAAGAATAGAAGAAAACGAGTGGGGTAAACTTACAGAGGCGGCAAGCAGATTGTCTGAGTCTATGATATTTATAGACGACACATCTTCTCTCACCCCCGGAGAAATAAGATCCCGCTGCAGAAGGATAAAAGCCCAATACGGAAAACTGGACATGGTCATAGTGGACTATCTTCAGTTGATGAGACCCGGAATTGGTTCAAAAAGCCAGAACAGGGAACAGGAAATCGCAGACATCTCCAGAACATTAAAAGCCCTGGCTAAAGAAATGCATATCCCGGTAATAGCACTCAGCCAGTTAAACAGAGAAGTTGATAAAAGAACGGACAAAAGGCCATTCCTCAGTGATTTAAGAGAATCCGGCGCCATAGAACAAGACGCCGATATGATCATATTCATATATAGGGATGAGGTTTACCATAGGGAAACCGAATCTCCCGGCATTGCCGAGATAATTTTCTCCAAGAACAGAAGCGGTCCACAGGGTCTTGTTAAATTGACCTGGCTATCCAGATACACGAGTTTTGAGAACTATATAGAAGGCGATGGCTACAATGTGGATATATCCAAGGACGATTTTAATTAATACTAATTTACATTCAAGCGCCTACCTTTGTCGCCCCCTTATCTGCTCTTCGACGTATGTTTATGCATATTGACTCTAAATTAGTATGGTTTTCGAACTAATTTTGGTATAATCAGTATCTAAGAAATTACTTAGGGACTTAAAAATGAAAAGCAGTTTAATTTTAGCAGCAATTATTTCCTGCCTATTAATAACCTCCTGCAAAAAATATGAAGAGATAGATATATCCTCTCAACAAATGAAAAACATGACAGAGGATAATACTAATTACAGAGTTATAAATAATATACTTGGTACCAATAAGGGTGTCGTTATTGTTTATGATACTATCGGTATGGGGCACGCCGGTGATTCTGTATTCCTTAAACAGGGACCGGTTAACGGAAACTATAAATTAATAAAAATAGCGTTAAAACAGATAGCTCAATATAAGAACTCTATAATAGGGCTGGGTACTGACGGTGTATTGTATGTTGCTACTGTCCAGCAGGATGGTGCGGAAACGATCGTTTATACTAAAATATCTCTGAATAGTCCTGCTACAATAATAAGTTTTTCCGTGAATGGTAACACCATAGAGGCAACTGATACCTACAATAATAAACATACATACACGGGTAGCAGTGATTCGCTTGTTTCTATAAAAGCTGCATGTGCTGAATGCTCATATATGTTTGGGATTACCCTAGGCTCGGTGGCTGTAGAGATAGACAAGTCCGATCCTAAGGGAAAAGAAATAAAACTTACAGAGATGAGAAAATAATAAGTTCAAAAATCTTTTAAGCTTTTCCTGCGCATCCAAGCACATTAGTATCCTTGGCTATTGTTAACTTAACCAGTTCTTCTCTTGCTGCACCAAGATATTTTCTTGGATCAAAGTTTGAGGGATCCTCTGCAAGGGATTTTCTTACCATGGCGGTAAAAGCAAGACGGCCGTCGCTGTCTATATTGATCTTACATACCGCGGATCTTGCTGCACGTCTTAACTGATCTTCCGGTACGCCCATGGCATCTTTCATATTGCCGCCGAATTTATTTATGATCGCAACATATTCAGGCACCACAGAGGATGCCCCATGAAGCACTATCGGGAATCCTGGAAGTCTTTTAACAACCTCGTCCAATATATCAAATCTTAGCTGAGGGGTTTCTCCTGCTTTTGGCTTAAACTTGTATGCTCCGTGAGAAGTCCCTATTGAAATTGCCAGGCTATCAACTCCGGTCTTACCTACAAATTCCTCGACCTCGTCCGGATCGGTATAATTTGAGTGCTCGGCGTGTACGTCGTCTTCTATCCCGGCCAGTACTCCAAGTTCAGCCTCAACACTTACATCATTATCGTGTGCGTATTGCACGACCTGCTTACTTACTTTTATATTCTCTTCAAAAGAAAGATGGCTCCCGTCTATCATTACTGAGCTGAATCCGTTGTCTATACAGGACTTAGCAAGTTCAAAACTGTCACCATGGTCAAGGTGCATAACTATAGGAATGTTGGAACCTTTATCTCTGGCATATTCTACAGCACCCATACCCATGTGTTTTAACATGATGGGGTCTGCATATTTTCTTGCACCGCTGGAAAGCTGTAAAATAACAGGAGCCTTACACTCAATGGATCCTCTTATTATCGCCTGAAGCTGTTCAAGATTATTGAAGTTATATCCGGGAATCGCGTATCCACCGGCGTAAGCTTTTTTGAACATCTCCTTTGTGTTTGAAAGCCCGATCTCTTTGTAAGAAACTTTTTTTGCCATGAATAACTCCTCGCTTTTAAGTCATTTAATTAGCTTTAAAATTATTTACCCCGAATGCCACTTACTTGCAATTGCCTATTAGTACAACAGTTGTAAAGTACTAATAGAGGCAATGTCGTTTTCATTAAGTAATAACACAGTGTAATTATTGGCTATTATTTATGGGCATAGTAATTGCAACTATTTAGGAATAAAGGAGTTTTTATGGGAAGAATAATATTTATAATTTCATTTTTAACTATCTTTTTTATGATTGGCGCAGAGGCATGCGAACAGTCAAAGACTTTCGAAATAAAAGATAGAATCAACGTTAATGATAATACAGAACGGGATTGTAGGTTTAAAGTAACTTATACAGTAAGTAATAATAGTATTAGCAATATTAAAGCTGTGCCTGATCAAGAAAAAGAAAACGAAAAAACATGTCTTCAAATCGGATTCAAAAGCACTCCGTATCCATCATCAATGCAACTAGGGTATATTGTATTCGTACAATGGTACTCACCCCAAAAAAAGGCATTTATAGGTGCAGATATACATATAAACATCATCAAAGACAAAGACTGTGAGACTAAAATTGATATAAACGACGAAGGATATTGTCCTCAAGGTTTAGCTCTACCAGGGATGAGAAAATTGTTATTTGAAAAATCTGAATAAGAATAATGCCCCTAAATTTTTAAATTGCTAAATACTTAATAATTATAACAAGATAGCCCCCAGCTGCTTTCTATTGACAAAGTTTGATTTAAATACAAAATATGCTGCCTTCTGATATAATTAACAGAATGGGGAAGAGGCGATTTTAGAGGAGCTCTAACTATAGGAGATAATTAATGGAAAAACCAAAATTGGACCTTAAAAAGATAAAAAAGATACTCCTCAAACAAAAAGAGGAACTGGAAAAAGATATGAAGGGCAATAAAGCTCCCATATCTGAGCATGAGGAAAGCACATTTGCTGATGCCAATGATCTTGCAACTCACGATACAGATTTGAGCAACGACCTTAGCGTTAAGCAGTTAAAGGTAAATCAGTATAATGAAATACTGGATGCGCTGGAAAGAATAGAGAATCCGGATTTTGGCATTTGCGAGGAGTGTGGAATAGAAATCGGCGCAAAAAGGCTGGAAGTTTATCCTGCAACAAGGCTCTGTATCGCGTGTCAGGAAGAGTATGAAAGGACGCTAAAGGCAAAGAACCTGATATCGAGCGTAAATCCGACAAAATCATCAGAATAATGATTACTCTAATTTTAGCACTACTGATTTCTGCGGCCAACGCAGCCATACTACCGCCGGGTTTTATACTCAGGGAGTTCCAGGCTACAAAGGCCAACGTTTTAACTATGAAAATAGAGGACAAGGTCGCTTATTCTAATATCACATTTAATGAGACCGTATGGTTTAAAAATCCGGATAAGATTAAAATCTACGTTGAAAAAGACGGTGAGGGATTGATATTTGTAAGGAACGGACAAAAATGTTCCGTTATGACATCGGGTTCAAGAGTAATTTCTCAGGAACTTTGTAAAAAGAATACCGGCAAAAATTTCTATTATGATGTTTTAACGCCGTACGGTAATTTTATAAGCTATCTTAAATCAGTAGGGATAAAGACAAACTACGAAGAGACAGAAATACAAAAGATCAAGAATGACTATGTCAGGCCGGAAAATGTTTTTATTTTAAGAGAAGATAAAGACCCCATATATGTAATAGGTATTACCGACGATATATATAAGAGTGCTTTAAGTGATGCAAAGAATGATAAGAAGAATATTTCAGATAAACTGCTGTACAATATAAAAGAAAAAGCTCCACAGGTCTGGATTCAAACCACCACCAATTATCCTGTTAGAATTTACGGTAAAACCCCTGATGGTGATAAAACCATTGAGATCCTTTTAGATTCATATAGGGTTGACGGGAATGATTTTCCTTTTCCCTGGTCCATTAAACTAAGTGGAGAAGGGGCAAATGCTGTTTCCTACGGTGTAAGTAGTGCAGAAACTAATACCGGCGTAATAGACGAACAAGTGTTTAATATATCAGGATATGCCGCTAAATTCCCAAAGACTATTGACGAGGCAGCTCTTACAGGTAATAAAAAGGTCCTGTTCAATTATTTGAAAGAATATAGATAGGGATAATTCATGTATTACTACCATGTAGCTCCATCGCGTCCATTCATGGATACTCTTACTTACGAGAGTGAAGAGCTTATACCTATAGGTTGCAGGGTAGAGATCCCCATCGGCAAATCAAAGGGCTTTGGCTTTGTTGTGGAACAGCAAAAGGTCAAACCGGTAGATTTTGAAACAAGGAAAATAATAAAGGTTAACGGCGAACACTCATTTTTTAATAAGGAGAATCTTAACTTCTATAAATGGGTATCGGAATATTATCATTATCCTCTTGGAGAAACACTATCGCTCATCATTCCCTCTTTTATACCTAAAAGGAAGAAGACATTTGAGGACGTAGAGAAGACGTATGTTTCTCAGGATGATCCCCTTGTGGATTTTACAGAGGAACAAAAAGAGGCTGAAAGGATAATTCTGGATCCGCATACGCAGAACACATATTCCAGCAGGAATCTGCTTCATGGTGTTACGGGCAGTGGAAAAACAGAGGTCTATATAGAAATAGCCAAGGAAACCATAAAGAATAAAAGGGGTGTAATAATAATAGTCCCTGAAATTGCCCTTACCCCCCAACTCATAAATAGGATATCCGCTCACTTTAAGGGAGAGATATCCGTCATTCACAGTGAGATATCACGTGCAAAAAAATATGAGACATGGATAAAACTATCCGGCGGTAAAAGTCTTTTGTGCATAGGAGCTAGGTCTGCTATTTTTTCCCCTATGCCCGATATTGGGCTCATAGTTGTGGACGAGGAACAGGATTCTTCTTACAAACAGGATGATCGCTTAAGATACAACGCAAGAGATCTGGCTTTGGTATTGGGCAAACAATATGATGCAAGGGTTATACTGTCTTCTGCTACGCCGAGTGTTGAAACTTATCATAATGCGAAAGAGAAAAAATATTCATACGTGACACTAAGGAACAGGGTCAGGGGACTTTGTCTTCCTAAAACCATTATAGTGGACCTGAAAAAAGCCGACATGGTGAGTGAGAATTTTTCTACAGAGATGGTTAAAAATATTAAAAATGCATTGGATAAAAAAGAACAGATAATCCTGTATCTGAATAGACGTGGATATTCCAATACGATAATATGCAAGGCCTGTGGAACCAGGGTGTCTTGTCCAAGATGCTCCATTACACTCACCGAACACAAAAATAAAAAAATAATGTTATGCCACTACTGCGGATTTGAAAGGGATATCCCCAATTACTGCAGTGCCTGCAAAAGTCATAGTCTGTATCCGGTAGGTTCGGGGACGGAAAAAATATATGAGGAGATAGAAACACTTTTTCCTGAGGCAAGGATTGCCAGAATGGACAGTGATTCTATAAAGGGCAAAAAAAGCCTGGGCGATATACTTAAAAAAATAGCGGACAAAAAAGTGGATATAATAGTCGGAACACAATTACTCGGAAAAGGACACGATTTTCCTGAAGTCACCATGGTCGGAATAATCAACGCCGATGTAACACTGCATCTGCCCGACTTCAGGTCTGCAGAGAAAACATTCCATCAGGTTATGCAGGTGAGCGGAAGGGCCGGCAGAATGTGCCAGGGTCTTGTAGTACTACAAAGCTATATACCGGAGCATTTTGCCATACAGAATGCGATAAAAAACGATTATGATGGTTTTTATTCTGAAGAACTGACTAACAGAAAAGAAGTACTATATCCTCCGTTTGTTAATCTGGTCGACATTAAATTCAGCAGTAACTCAAAAGATATTTCCTTTAAGTCAGCCAAATTAGCCCATGAAGCTATACAAAAGATCATAAAAGCAAAGAAGATGAATGTAATAACGCTTGGGCCAACGCCTTCTCCAATACCGGTAATAAACAACAGATACAGGCATCATATAGTGTTAAAGGGCAAAAGCAGGTCGGACCTAAATTCCCTTCTTAAGATATTCAATCAGGAATATAAAAAGCATAAGAGCCTAAGGCTAAGTATAGATGTAGATCCATATTCATTTATTTAAGCCAGGTTGCATTTTGGCGCAGAGTATTGTCAGATCCTCACCCACTCCTCGACGTACTGTTAAAGTACGTCTGCGTCGCAGGTTTCAGATCTTCCTCACTCTGCATCCAAACTGCAACCTAGCTAACTCTACTACGTTAGTTTTTTTATTATATCTTCATGTTTTGGATGGAGTTTTAAGAGTTCAGATCTGTCGGCAATTTTAAAATCCCTGAAATCAAACCCAGGAGACACAGTACATCCGACAAGAGAATATTCCAATTCAGGATAAGCACCAAACCAATTACCGGCTTTAACTATGTATTGAAATAATTGTCCGGAATTAATATCTGCACCCAATCTGTGTTTTTCCAGCACTCCGTGACTATTTATCTGGACGATCACTAAAGGACCACCGGAATAGAAATGAAATATTTCGTCAGACTGTATCATGTGAAATTTTGAAACAGCACCCTTAGAAAGAAGGTAATATATCGATGTAGAAAAATTACGCCAATTAGGGAATTTATCTGAGCCTGAATTTTTAGCTATTGCAGCGCCGGATATTACTCCTTCAGATATTACGCCTGCTGACCTGTAGATCTCCTTAAAAAAGCCGCCCTCTGGATGGGGTTTTAGATCATAATCGGAAATGATATCTTCTACTTTCATATCAATTACTCCTTAATTCCTATTTATTTCTTTCAATTCTTTTATACCCTTTAGTATTCTGGTCGATGGTTCCAGTATATACGTGGGGTTGGTAACGATTATTCTGTCTTTAAAAACTTCTTTGAGCATTTTATATTCTCTCATGTCCTCAGGTTTATCCATGGCTACGATTAAACGATCGGGATTAAGGCTTATTATCTTTTCTATGCTGACCCGTTTATAATCTCCGTTCAGGATATCTTCATAACCGGCGCAACCTATGGCATCAGATACAAATGATTTTTTACCGGCTACGAACATGGGGTTTAATCCGACTATTATTAACGCTGTTTTACTTTTCTTATTAACACAAATAGTTTCAAAATCTTTTACTATCTTGGGGGGCTTTAGTTTGAACATCTCGGACATCTTTAGTATGAAATTCTTTATGGACACAAGGGTGTCCGGTTTTTCCAGCATCATATTGTATCCAAGACTCTTTAATTTTTTATGTACACCGGGAGGGGTTCCTGCGAATGTAG
>JAPLFT010000363.1 GCA_026390535.1 Pseudomonadota bacterium | reverse complement strand
TACCTCAACCTTACTATTTATATACCAAGAACTTTCTGTGGTAGGTGTCCCATCAGCTTTAGCTAACATCTCTTCCAAATGCTTTCTTGATTCAAATAGGCGATTTCGTGACTCAACATAACGCTTTAGTTTCGTCCAACTATCGTGATTATATTCACGGGCAACCACCCATTGGGCGTCACTCAGAGAAATATTGGCATTTTGGATTTGCTCTATAGAACTATGTGACCATTCTGGGTGAAACTCTTGAATCCGTGAATTTGCTTCTGGAAGACTTTGTTGGTGAGCTTTCAATAGAGTTTTTGCTTGATTTTTGAGGTTTTCTAAATTTGGATTAGCAGGAAGTCTTTTAAACATGACAATAACCCTCCGTCTTTATTTACCCATTTGTCCGCTCATAACAGGCAGAAAGAAGGTTAAACTAAAATCTGACAAGGAAGATGGGCTTTGCCCTTCCCGCGGACTGGCGGCTTCCTAACAAGCATCAATATTAGTATACAATAAAGAATTCATTATGTCAAACTTAAAATTTGCCAAGTATCTGTCCTATTTTATTGGGTTTACCATTAATTGTCGTTTTTTCTGGATTCCCGCCTGCGCGGGAATGACATTTTTTCAATGTTTTATGACCTACATAAGTTGTCATTCCAGCGAAAGCTGGAATCCAGTTTTTAAAACTTAATAACTTCGGATGGATACATTTGCCAGCTTTACTTCTTACCTTCGATAAACTTCACGTTATTTATATAATCCCTTATAGAAAAATGACCTTCTTCCGCATTGGTGATTAACTTACCATTGATGCAGTGATTTTTTTCAAGGTTTATGAATATCTATAAATCATCAAGTGGGATATTATGCACCATCGCAGGATTGATGTAAAGTACGTCATTCATATATTGTTTGGCGACCTTCATGGGAAGCCTTCCCTGCGAAACACAGAGTGCAAGTCCTGTTGCAAGTCCATTCCTTACTGATTCACCTTTTGCACCGATCATTGTAATATACCTTGCGTCGCTTATGCCTCCAGCAAAATTCTTGATACTACTTACCCAGACCATAGATTCTACCATACGAGCTATTGATCTGCTGCCAAAGCCTTGCCACCAGGGACCTACAATGATATTAGGCACTTGTTTGGCGGCATCCATGAAATCTTCCTGCAATTTCTCATCGGCAACTAGATATTCAAAGACTATATTCGAATACTTTCTCCAAATTGCCTCTTCATCTTTTGGAATTCTCGGCTGATAAGCTTTGAATGCCATGATCTCACGATCCTTATCAATGAAATAATCTACACCGATCGCAATTTGGAAGCATACACCCATGTCTTTCTCTTTCTTGAGTTCATCGCCTATTTCATTCAACCCTTCAAGAAGGGCTTGCACTGCATACGAGGATACAATATCAAGCATAGAGTCGTCCAGTTTACCTTTGTGTTTCTCGATAATAGCGGTAACTTCGGATTCAGATACTCTGGTACTGAATCGTCTGTCAATTGGCTGGAACGTATTGGCATAAAGTACCCGACTATTGGGATTTGATGGTGATTGTATTACGTTGTGGAGCCAGTTCTTTATTGCCTTCTTTAGATCG
>JAPLFT010000123.1 GCA_026390535.1 Pseudomonadota bacterium | reverse complement strand
AACACCGGGTTACAGTGTATAACGCTGTAACCCGGCATAAATAGTTTTATCTTGTTTTTAAAGTACCCTTGTTATCATTGATGAACTTCTTCAGGTCATCAATTTTAACCAAAAGTCTTTCCCACTGTTCTCTATAAAGCGTAACCGGAAATCTTCCAAGACCATAAACAGAAAGAGCACCCTTTGTGCTGACCTTAAATGTTATCTCGCCAGCACCTTTTCTTTTTGATTTCAGCATCTCATTTTCAGCTTTAAGCTTTTCAAGTTCGTCTCTGAGTTTTGCTTCATCATTCATAGTTTAACTCTCCTTAATGGTATTAATATTACTAAAGATAGTGCTATATACCATAAAAGTTGCCTATAACAATGCCATTTTTTGTCTCATATCATTTTCAAATCATGAAAGCCTTTACTGTAAAGGGGTTCCTTTATAAAAGTAATGACTCCCAGGATGGATATAAAAAAGTTTTGAATATTGCCAGGCCCATTATATAAGATAGCTATGAATATAGGCGTATTAGGTTTTGGAAAAATGGGAAAAGGCATAGCTTCTCTTGCAGGCAAGGGACAAATCATAAAATTCATTGTTGATCCGGTTGAAACAAACGGATTTAAGCAGACGCCAATATTTAAAAACATAAAAGAAGTTCCGAAAAAACTCATGGATTCCGTTGATGTTTTCATGGAATTCACGGAGCCTGGACAGGCAAAAAAGAATATCCTCTCCATAATACAAGCCGGAAAAAATGTAAAAATAATTTCAGGCACTACTGGATGGAATATAAAAGAAATCGAGAATGATATAAAAAGCAACAAGGCTGTGGTCCTTTATAGCTCTAACTTTTCTTTCGGCATTAATGCTCTATCCTCAGCTCTTGATCATCTGGCAAGATCAATGAGCAAGTCAAAAAACTTTGAAGCATCAATACTGGAACACCATCATAAGCATAAAAAGGACGCACCAAGCGGGACGGCAAATATGCTCGCCGGTATTCTGGATAAAAACGGATTTAATTGCTCTATAACGAGTGTACGGACAGGCTTACATCCCGGAATGCATACAATTTATTTTGACTCCGAATATGAAACCATAGAGATAACGCATGAGGTAAAAGACAGAAAAGTCTTATGTGCCGGCGTCTTAATGGCTGCAGAATGGATAACTAAACAGAAAAAACCGGGGATATACAATTTTTCCGATATTATATAACTAAGGAGTATTTTAATCATGATGAAAAAATTTATTGATTCCAAATTCAATCATTTCAACTCATTAACCTTAAAGTTGGCATCCCAGGCCTACGTTGATCAGATAAAAGGCGGCAATAAGATGATGATAACAATGGCCGGGGCAATGAGTACTGCATTAATAGGAAAGATGGGGCTAGTAGATATGATAAATAAAGGCGCTGTAAGTGCCATAACTTGTACGGGGGCAAATCTTGAAGAAGATATCTTCAGATTAATTGCCGACACACAATACAAAATAATACCCGAGTGGAGAACACACAGGGCCGAAGAAGATCTTGAACTCGGAAAAACTCATGCCAGGGTAACAGACATTGCAATACCTGAGGAATACGCCATAAGAAAATTAGAGAAGCTCGTGCTTGCAGAATGGCAGGAGGCCCTTAAGGAAAATAAACCAAAATTCCCTTACGAATTTATGTTCAATCTATTCCGCAAAGAGAAAATACAGCCTCTTATAGAGAGACCATTGGAAGAAAGCTGGGTTTATGCATGTTTTAAACACAACATACCGATTTTTGTTCCCGGTTGGGAGGATTCAACCCTGGGGAATATATTCGCGTCATACTGCACGGAAGTTAACCCAAGACCTGTTAAACTTCAATCTTTCGTCGTAAAATCCGGGATAGAGGTAATGCTTGATCTTATAAGATGGTACAATGCCACCACTAAAAAAACAAAAGTGGGATTCTTTCAAATAGGCGGAGGAATCGCGGGAGATTTTCCGATTTGTGTAGTTCCTCTTCTTCGCGCGGACCTGGAATTAGACGTAAAACACTGGAGTTATTTCTGTCAGATATGCGATTCAACGGAGAGTTACGGTTCATATTCCGGCGCACGTCCCAATGAAAAGATATCATGGGATAAATTAAAGCCTGAATCACCGGGTTTTGTTATAGAGAGTGATGCAACCATAGTTTTACCGCTGATGTTTAGTTACATTGTGGAATCACTATAAAATAAAAACTATCCTAATGAACTGAGCAGGAAAAACACGGGTCATACGCCCTTACCAGCATCTCTGCCATCAGGCGAATATCGTTCCTTGGTTTATTCAGGTTTTCTTTTACCATTTTCTTAAGGGATTCTTCTATATTAAGGAAATTATGCGACGTAGGGGTAATAATATTAGCTTTAGCCACTATTCCTTTGCTGTCTATTTTATACCAGTGATACAGTAATCCCCTGGGAGCTTCCGTCATCGCTCCACCATCACCTTCTTTTATCTTAACGCTGTAGTCTTCGTGTTTGAATTTATTTGTTTCAAGTATTTTTATACAGTGTTGAATAAGATCAAAAACCTCAAGGCTCTGCGCAAGATTATTAAGATATGGATTGTAATTAGGCACGGCAAAGCCGATCTCTTTTGCCATTTTTTTGGTCTCTGTTTGTAATTTATCGTATTTTAGATTTATCCTGGCCAGGGCACCGACCATAAAATAATTTCTTCCCTTAATTCTGGAACGTTTTGCAAACGCATAATCAACTTCAGATTCTTCAAAATGATCATAATAATCATCCACGGAAATATTAAGGCCATCGTCGGATATTATTCTTCCTTCGTCTATTGCATATCCATCTTTCTTATCCAGACAAACATATTCCGTCTTAAAATAAAAATCAGGTACTTTAAACCTGGAGATATCAAGCACAACCTCTTTTGCATCTTTTTGTATTTCTTTAAATTGTTTTAAGATCTTATCAAAATCTTTTTGTTCCGGAATTTTAGTAAAACCGCCCGGTAAAAAAGTCACGGGATGAAGAGCTCTGCCGCCTATCAGCCCGGTTAATCCATTTAAAATCTCTTTCATCTTTATCAAACGATCGGTCTGTTTTTGGAAATCAGGCAATAATTCCGTAATACTGTTCTTCCCATAGTAATCCGGCATCGCCAGCATATAGAGATGAATAAGATGGCTTGCTGCTATCTGACTTGAACACATTAGGTTTCTTAAAATCCCGGTCTGTTCACTGACTCTAATCTGCATTGCTTTTTCTATTGCCAGTATCGCTGTTGACATGTGAGACACGGGACATATACCGCATATCCTTGAAACTATATCGCCTACCTCATCGAATCTTCTTCCAGCCAGGAATCCCTCAAAGAATCTTGGCGGTTCAAAGATCTTAAGCACTATGGCCGGCTGATCTTCCAGCTCTATCCTGATAGCAGCTTCTCCTTCCGTCCTTGCCATATAATCAACATCTATTCTTTTATTCACATCCACCATTTTTATTTTACTCCGGCTTCAAATTCTTTTGTAGGTTGTCCGAATTCTGTAAATTTTCTGAATATATCGTCGGAACTCAGTTTCATTTTAGTAAATTGATTAGCCAGTGCCTTGGCGTTTGAATCCCTAATCGGTCCCCAGCAGGAATAACACGCTCTATTGTTTGAAGGACATAATGCATTACATCCGGCATTGGTAACAGGCCCCATGCACGGTTCATTATAAGCAACCAGGACACAGATATTATTTTTCAATTTACATTCAACACAGACGCAATATTCCAAAAAATCGGGCTGTTTGTTCAACAGTAGGGATATAACAAGTTCCGTAAGATCCCTTTCACCCATCGGACAGCCCTTAACGTAACCGTCGACTTTAACGATCTGATCTATGGGGCGTGTTTCCAATGAAGTAAGGTTGGATATATCTTTATATACCTTTTGTTCCATTTCTTTTGCTTTTTTTGATGTGTTTTTTATGGCCGGAATACCGCCACATACTGCGCATGAACCTATCGGCACCAAAAATTTACTTACACTTCTGACTTTTTTTAACTGTTCCGCCTGCCATTCTTCCGTTATAGCACCCTCTATTAACGCGACATCGAACGGTCCCTCTTCGATTCCTCCGGACTGCAACATCTGGCAGTATGTTATATCAACAGCACCCAATACTATATTAATCCCTTATAAAAAGTTATCTGCATATTTTTTTATATCGGTATAAGAAAAAACCGCACCATCCTTGCACACAAATTTTGCTCCTATCTGACAGTGCCCACAATGCCCGACTCCGCACTTCATCCTTCTCTCCATGGATATGTAAATATCCCTGGGCTTTTGTCCACGCTCTATCATACCTTTACACACAAAATGCATCATGGCTTCTGAACCGCAGGTAAATGTAACAGAGTCGGATAAAGGAACATCTATTTTATCCAACAGAGTTGTAACTAGTCCATGGCATAGATTTAAAAAACAGACGTTGGTTTCCTTATCCACAGATAAAAGGACTTCTATATCACCTGATTTGGACCATTTTTCCAGTTCGTCCTTATACAGTATAGATTCCTCTTCTTTAGAGCCATATATCAAAAACAGTTTTTTATATTTTTTCCTGTTTTGTAAAAGATAATGAACTACCGGCCTCAATGGTGCCATCCCTATACCCCCGGCAATGACTATTACGTTCTTGCCTTTCACCTTTTTTAGAGGCCATTCATTTCCGTAAGGTCCCCTCACCTCCAACTTATCACCTACATTAAGACGGGATATCTCTCTTGTAACATTCCCGGCGACACGAATAGTATGAACAAAACTTTTATTATCCACAGACAAGGAACTAAAAGATATCGCGGATTCTCCAAATCCCGTAAGTCCCAACAGGATTTAAGATATTTTTTACAGCCTTTTTCATTTTATCTTCCCTTCTTTAAAATCCTTCTGTATCTCCTTTGCCATTTCCGTAAGATCAATGTTTGTAGGACACCATGTCATGCATCTTCCGCAGCCAACACATCCAAAACAGCCATACTGCTCCAGCCACGTTGATAATTTATGAGTTACAAATTGTCTTAAGCGTGCCAAACGAGGTTCTCTAAAATTACCGTCATGTACCTTTCCAAAATTTAACTCCTGGCATGAATCCCAATAACGGTTCCTACCCGCTGTCTTTAGATCATAGGCGATATTATCCTCTATGTTGTAGCAAAAACAGGTCGGACATACCATCGTGCAGTTTGTACAACTGAGGCATCTTGAATCCGCCGTTTGTTTATATACCGGGTGATCAAGGGTTTTCGCCAAAAGCTCGGGTAATCCCTTGGTTTCAAGTTTTTTTGTAAAAGATACCAGTGCAGATTTTTTTAATTTAATTTTTTGTGAAATATCTTTTTTAAGTGCTTTCTTGAACTTTTTACTTTTAGCTATGAGTTCCCTGCCTTTTTTAGAAGCTGTTTCTATCAAATATTGTTGCTTTCCTATATCCGTAATTTCTATATCATATCCTTTTTTTAATTTCAAAAAAGGCCCACTGTCCATTGATGCGCAAAAACCTTTAAGGATAAAGTTGGGATATTTTTTTTCACAGGCCTTGTTACAGTTCAGTACAATTATAGCGGTTTTCTCTCTTAGTTCGGCATAATAAGAATCCTTGAATTCGCCCAGGAAGGTTTTATCCAGCACAGATAATGCGTGCATATCACAGGCGTGTATACCGAATATTATTTTGCCCTGTATCTCATTCAAAGAGGGCTGTTTTATGTCCTGCCTTGTGGGATAAATAAATTTACGGGGACTGACCATGGTTGTTTGATAATTTAAATGTATCTGTTTGTGATCGTGAATTTTTTCAAATATTGTTTCGCCGCGATTGTTCAAAACCGGAGCAAGAACATTTTTAGAGGAGGCAAGATCATGTACCCAGTTTAGCAGATCGTTTTTAGAGATAACAAACATTGTTTAGATGATATCTATTCACAGAGAAAAGGTCAATCCATGGTTTTTACAAAAACCATTAATTCCAATTCTTTTTCTGATGTTGGTGTTTTATCCCATACAATTTTTTCAAATTTATATCCATTCCTTTTGGCAACTTCAATGGAACGGATATTCTCTTTTTCACATCGGATCTGTATCCTATGAAATCCGGATGAAAATAAGATTTTTTCAAGTGTGGAAACAGCTTCAGAAATATAGCCTTTGCCTTCGTGTTTTTGGTGTACCCAGTATCCAAGTTCACAGACATCGTCTTCCCAAATTACATTAATAACACCGATGCCACCAATGTAATTTCCTTCATGGAACATACCATATGAGAACATCGGCCTATTATTGTACGTACCCGAGGTCTTAATAAAATTTATCTCATCTTCCAGTTTTGTAGTCTTATCAACCCATGACAAAAATATTCGTAGCCGCTCTCTATCGGAATCAACACACTTAAAGATTTCCTTTGCATGTCTTAGAGTATTTTTTTTTAGGACAATTCTTGGACCATTTATTTTTTTTGGTAATAATATTTTATCCATCATTTAACTCTTCTATACTCTTATTATATTATGTAATATCGCTAATAA
>JAPLFT010000359.1 GCA_026390535.1 Pseudomonadota bacterium | reverse complement strand
CTATGTTCTTTTTAGGATGTGAAAATAATAAATCAGATGCAAACAAAAATAATACAACCAGCAGTTCTGCCTCGTCTAACGTGGAACAAGGTAATAACCCTAATACTCCTCAGTGTCCGGAAAATCAACAAATTGTAAACGGCCAGTGTGTATGTATAGAGGGGTATAAGTTGAATGAACAGGGGAGTTGCACAGAAGAGATTAAACTTGCTAAGCCGCATGTACAAGAATTAGAAATCAACATGACGGATGACATATGGTATATTCATTACGACCCAGCAACAGATATAAATGGTATTCCGGTGCCAAGTGCTGTTATATGGACTGCACATATAAAATTACAGAACCCTGGTTCTACTACACATGAGTGTGACGAATATTTTACTCAACAGATTAATTGCGGTGAGGGGACTGTCTATACAGGTAATATAAATATCCCGAATGGAGTTTTTTGTTTAAGATCTATCGCTTGTGCCGATGGATATCAAAAATCAGATATGCGAGTATATCAGATATCTATTGGTAATAGTTCTTTAGAAGGAGATTTTTAGATATTTGAAGAAAAAAGGCCCTATATATGAAGTTTGTAAAGATTTTTACGGTTATCTCTCCACTTATCGTTTCTTTTGTTTTTATTTCAAGTTGTTCATTATTTGATTCAGACGGATCTAAAAACACTTACTCCTCATCTTTGACTACAACAAATCCGGGCTTATGTGCAGATAATGAATGGTCCAGCGACGGTACTGTTTCAACAAATTGTCAGGATTGTTCCAAAATAACAAATAGTACAGGACAAAGTAGTTCTGATAGAAAGAGTTGTGTATGCAATACGGGATATGATTGGATATCCACCATAACTAAGTGTTCAACAGATGTTCTCTTGGGCTTTACCGATAAAAAGATATTAAAAATAAGTTCTGCGGGTGGTGGCGCCGATTTTACTGCCGTTATTGAATCCACTTCCGGCTTTAGCACTATACCTGATTATGCATATTATTTGGGCAATGACGGTTTCGATTCAGATATAGCAGCACTTCTATATGCAGGGGGAAATACCATTATATGTTTTAGTGACGGTAATATTTTAAAAATGAAAGGGACCGGTGATACCGGAACCAATCTTTCTTTTATCACCAAATCAGGAGATACTTTTAGTGATGTATCGGGACATAATAATATCGTAGGTTATGATAAATTCGATAAACCTGTAAGATCAATATTATATGCAGGGGGAAATACTATATTAAGCTTTACTGATGATAACCTTTTAAAGATCAAAGGTACCGGCGGTACAGGCGCTGATTTTACTGCCATAAATAAATCAGGAGATGCTATCAGTAATATGACCGGATACAGTTATCTTGCGGGTTACGATAAATTTGATTCTGTTATTACCGCTATGTCTTATGCAGAGGGAAATACCATATTAAGTTTTTTGGACCATAATGTTTTAAAAATGAAAGGCACAGGCGGTACAGGTGCTCATTTTACTGCCGTAAATAAATCAGGAGACTCTTTCAGTAATGTGACCGGATATAGCTATCTTTTGGGGTATGATAAATTTAATTGGTCTGTTACGTCCGTGATATATGCAGAAGGAAATACTTTAATGAGTTTTGCGGATGGCAATGTTTTGAAGATGAAAGGCACCGGTGGT
>JAPLFT010000098.1 GCA_026390535.1 Pseudomonadota bacterium | reverse complement strand
ATAGTCCCATATTTTTATTTTTTTGCACCTAAAGCGAGGAAGGCCTCTATTGAATATTGGAAGAATATAAGACCTCTGTATGGTCCACTAAAAATCAGGCTAATGGTTTTAAAGCATTTCTATAGATTTGGGACGCTGTTGCTAGACCGACAATATCAAAAGCTCTATCCACATTTGGTCTTCAAACATGAAGAAAAAGGGTTTTCTAATATCGCAAAAAGCATAGAGAAAAATACTCCCTTGATCCTCGTTGGAGCCCACGTTGGTGCTTGGGAAATGGCTATAGTTAACCTTGCTGACCATAATGTCTTGAATAAAATTAAAACAGTACAATTCGAGTTTAATCAGGTGGCTGTCCCAAAACACCAGATACTAGTGAACCAAATAGATTCTCCTATATTCGACATAAGAGAGCAATTAAATGAAGGCAAAGTAGTTGGGATGCTAGCTGATAGACCAATTAACAACAGTCACGTACTAATACCTTTCTTGAGCAAGCTGTTCCCTTTTGACACAACATCTTTTAGGGTTGCGGCAGCTACTAACGCTGAACTCGCTTTCTTCTTCTCGTTTAAACAAAAAGATAATAAATATAAATTCATTTGCACAAAGCCAAAGTATTACAAATACGACACGGCTACTAATAAAAATGATCAACTTATATTATGGTTAAAGGAATTCTCTGAAACCCTTGAGGGTCTACTAAATGAACACCCAGATCAGTGGCTTAATTTTTACCCTGCGTGGTCTTGTGAACCCGTGCTTTTAAATACCCATAGCCCCAATAAAGTATCAACAGCAAGTTGATTGTTAACACCGTATATACGATATAACTTGGAATTTGCGTTGGTATTTGAGCGAAGACATGCCTTCTGACCAGTATCTCTATTGATAGGGATATAAGTGTAAGGTAGAGAATAATGTTAATTAGTTTTTTAAATTTCATAATCCACCGTATTTATAATAACTTCATAATCTTTATTAAATAATGTCGTCGTTGAGGGGATTTTATTGATGTCAAATTTTTTAAACTCGACTTTTATATCACTATTCTCTCCCTCTTTATTGATTACAAAACTCTTCTCCGTATTTATGCACTGCTCTGTATCCAAAACATTGCTTAAAGTTCTATAGATCTCTTTTATCTTCTCCTCTTTCCCCGCTAATTTTTCGTTATAGATGTCAATTTCAACCTGGCCAGACTTGTCGTCTTTGATCTTAAATATAGTCGTGTCAAAAGCAGATAGTCCGTAAATGGTGTTTGATATTTTGTCTTTTCGTAGCACGCCTTTAAATTTAATAGTTCCTTTGTCAAATTTAACAGATACATTTTGTTTGTAAATTCCATAGGGGAACAACATACAGTCATTTCTTGTAACTACCTTTTGTCTGTTAGTAGCACAAGATGCAACAACCAGGATTAGGATTAAGAGTATTTTCCATAAACTATCTCTTTTCATTTTTCACCCGGAGAGCACTCTTTATTTTATAATATGTCTTAACGTCTACCTCGGGATCTGCTGGCAGCGAATCCTTTAACACTGGATGTCTCTGCTTAAATGATCTGGTTAGATCAAATCCTATAAATTCTCCAACAAGGGATGGGCCCCTACTGACGTATATTATGTTTTGATCTGCATTATATATAACAGCGTGTGTTGCTATTAAGGCATCAATAGAATTGCGATCACCAATCATGGCTCCTTTATCCCTCAAAAAACGTAAAACTGTAAGTTCTAGATCTCTGTCACTGTTGAAGTTTTTGCCTTTAATAGTACCTAAAAGGGTTTCTGCCCTTTTTAACCTATTTAGAGTAGTTAATTTTTCCATTCTGAGCAGATTAACTTTATCAGATGTCCATCTTTCCGAAGACAGATGATTAGTTATCGCAAAATTCTCTTTATATTCTTTTACCTCAGTGTATTTAGGCGACTTCTCTATTCGAAATGCTTTCTTGTTTCTCGTATCTACCAGGATAAAAATGTCAGTAATGAATGTTTGTGATTTTTTTATGATATCTATCGCCTGCGAAGAATCTTTAGCAAATTGTAACACCTTAGTAAGTACTAGTGTTGAAGGAGTACCATATCTAACAAAATCAGAACTACCAGCAGCATTCATGGAAACATAGATAGCGTTTTGGTTTACGCCCGTTACAACACCAACCATTCCAGCCCATATTACAGATAAGTACGAATATCCCTCATCTGGGAATACCCATTTCATTACTTTTTCTTCATCAAATATTCGTCCCGCCTCGAAGTCGAAATTTCTTCCTATTACCCAGTTATTCTTATTATTGATGCCAAATACAGTGCATCCAAAGTCGACATTTTCAACGCCGGCAAAAACTTGACCTACATCATGTAGGCCGTGGTATGCCACCTGTCTGGTAAATGGATCAGCAAGATCATTAAATTTGTTCGAGGAATACTCGGATACCCCTAGCATTTCCTTTAGCATCCAATCATCAAAATATTTTCCTATTCCCCAAAACCATCTACTCGACGCTATAACAAACAACTGTTGGTAAAGTTCTGTTGGGAAGAACGACTTAAACATTTTGTTCAATTCTTCTTCTTGCTTGTATATCAGGTCGCTGGTTACTCTTCCATGCTCTTTCCCTCTGTTGTATGGCGAACCAAAAAGCAAGAGCTGGTTGATCTTATATTTATCTTTTGGGTACCACTCCGCTTTTTGTGTAACACTCTCATTTGCTATATTGGGCTTTGGAAAGACACCAAGATGATATACAGAGACGATCCATGTAATAACGAGTTGGAATAATAAAATAGTGAGTAGAATAGATTTTTTATTTAGCGATTTCATGTTTTCTCTTTATGACTTGTTTTATAAATGGGATTCCCCAAAAAGCACCTATAAATGTTCCAACTGCACCTGTAAACAACACTTGCCCCAGCTGTACTAGAACAGGATGTCGAGCAAACAATAGAGGTAAAAAACCACCGATGGTTGTAAGTTCTGCGCATATCAATGCCGACCAGATATGTTTGTTTTTATTATCTGCATCTGTTGCAAAAATTCCATAATCTATACTAAACCCATAGATCATAAGGATTCCAACTATACTAACGAATGTTATGTTTAGTTTGAACAGTATTGCAGAGACGAGAAACAATCCTGTCCCAGAAAGAAAGGGAACTGTTGCAAGCAAGGAGCTTCCCCATGAGCGATAATATAAAAAGAGCACAAATATTATGAGCAAGAACGATACGGGTATTTTCCACGATAGCTCTTTGGACAATGTTTTTGGAAATGCCGATACTAAATCTAGCAAAGAGGTCGCTTTGGGATACTGTTGCTTGATCATCTCAACTTGCGTTTTGTCTTTAGGAAACCAAATGGTCAACCAGCGACCGCTGGATTCTAAATGTTTTAAATAAGCAGGGGTATCGTCTCTGACAGGAATTACGGTGGTTCTTTCTCCGTTACAAATTCCTTTTTCAAAATAATCATTAAAAATTACTAAGTTGTTTGATTTGAGGACACTACTTATCTTCTTGCAATAGTCATTAGTCCAAGTACTGATATTTTTTTGTTGTTCATTGGCCGTTGGAACATATTTGGCCAATGTTTCTACACGGACATTATTTTTGTTGGACCAATTTAGTATCTGATGCGACAGACTCAATATATCGCTATCAGGTTGAACCAGAAATAACGGGGCCGCTTTTATGTTCTTAAACAAAATATTACGAGTCGTTTTTGCTTGCTGATCCTGGTAATCAAGTTGGCCAATACTGAAGTCAGGTTTAATATAAAAAACAGATAGTACGGTAAAAACCATTAAAAGAACCGTTACTATCCCACCAAGTCTAATTCCTCGTGGCTCAGGCTTAATATGAAAAGGTTTAACGTTATAGAATTTTGAATAATATTTATCCAAGACACCAAAGATCAAATAGGCCATAACAAGGCCTAATGTAGAGAAAAACATCATTTGGCGAAGTAAAGGAATTTCGCTTATTCCTATAATTACCAAAACTATTAACGTCGTTATTAATCCCGCAAAGTTACGAAGCCAGGTCTTTCTTTTGTTTTTTGTGGAGAACATGCTCTGGAAACCATAATCAAAGCTGATCCCAAGCATGCCTACCCCAAAGGATATTGTTAGTCCGTGGATGCTACCAAACACTATTACCGTTATAGCTGTGCTGATCGCTGCCGATAAACAGACTCCAGGTATTAACAGATAAATGCGGTATCTTTTGTAGTATAGCAAAAGGCAGGAGAGAATAAAAAACACTGTTAATGAGACATACGTGACTGTTTGTACGTCGAGTGTTACTCGTTTATAGTTTTCATAATTAGACGCATGAGGACCTATTATTGCCATCTGCTTAAACTGTTTTAGGCTGTTGTACACCCTTGCTGTCTGCTCAACAGCAGAAGGAGGATAAAGCATCATAACGGGTACTACCAGAAGATTATTTGTTTCATCGACGAGATATCCATTGCTCTGCTTTAGGTCTATAATGTTGTTTCCTGTTTTGATTTTTATATAATCTCTGTATGTTCCAAGAGGGTCGCTTCTTACCATCGAAACAAGGTTCTTGTCGCTGACCAAAGCTAGCTTCAACAATGATTTGTTACTTTCCCACACTACTATCTTCGTATTGGGGCTGGGTTGGCGATTTGGTAAATCTTTTGCCCAACTTTTTAGAATTGTGCTATATGAACCTACATCGCTA
>JAPLFT010000088.1 GCA_026390535.1 Pseudomonadota bacterium | reverse complement strand
TCTTCTCTCGCTATTTTAGCAAAATCAGGATACATCTTTGAATTCTCATAATGCTCACCCTCGTAAGCGTGTTGAAGGTTCTCTAGTGTCGTACCAATAATGCCCGCAGGAAAAGAGGCTGTGAACTCTACTTCTCCACCCTCTAAGAATTTAAAGAGTCTTTTTGCATGTTCTTTTTCCTGATTTGCGGTTTCTTCAAATATTTTGGATATCTGGACGTATCCTTCTTTTTTTGCCGTTGAAGACGCATAGGTATAACGATTCCTTGCCTGTGATTCTCCAGCGAATGCTGTAAGAATGTTTTTTTCTGTTCTTGTTCCTTTAAGTTTTGTTGACATGTTTTTTCCTCCCTGATTCTTTATTACATTTACGGCACAGGCCATTTATTTCTACTTTATAGCTGTGCAGTTTATATCCCAATTTATCGATTTCTACAGTATCAACCGGTATATCCACAAAAAGGTCCTCTATCTTTCCGCAATTTATACATTTTATATGATTATGTGATTCTATCTTTCCATCATAGCGACAAGGTTTCCCCTTGATCTTGCCTATCAACCCTTCCTTGTAGAATCTCTCAAGATTTCTATATACGGTGCAGAGACCTACACGAGGGAGCCTTGATTTTATATTTGTATATAGTTCATCCGCCGTGGGATGTGTTACCAGTGAACGCAATTCATCCAGTATTATCTCTCTCTGTTTAGTTACTTTTATGTTTTTTGTTTTCATATGATAATAATTATCATTTGCATTTATATAGTAAGTTTTAATCTAGTCAATAAGTTTTTTATATGTTAGCAAAGCCATAATTTATGGAAAAACTAAAAGACATTAAAAAACTGAGAGGCAAGGATAGAAAATACCTTAGAGGTCTTGCCCATAGCCTGACTCCTGTTGTGATAATCGGCCATGAGGGGCTCACAGACGCCATAATTAAAACAGTGGATAAGGCTTTGAATGACCATGAGCTTATAAAGATCAGGTTTAATAAATTTAAAGAAGAGAAAAAAGAACTTTCATCCAAGATAGAATCATCTACGTCCAGTGAAATGGTTGGCATGATAGGCAACGTGGCTATATTTTATAGAATGAACCGGGATGAAAAGAAGAGAAAAATACATATTCCAGAATGAGCAGATGTACTTATATTAGACATGCCATTTAAAATTCAGATTGATTTAATGTTTTCTAACTGACTGATATCTTAGGATAATTTGTTTCCTATGGAGATTGGTTCATTTTTTGCTTTTATAAATTCAAGTATTTTACTATTGAGGTATTTTCGTGATTAAAACGACAATAATCTTATCTCTATTTCTGTTTGCGGTTAATTGTAACGCAAATATTTTTGGAATAATTGATCAAAAGCATTATATAAAGATAACAAAACTGGAAAGCCCTTTTAAAAATGATGATACTGAGCAAGACCTCGGTATGCAGAACATGATATGGAAAACCACTTTTGTAAAATATGAATGGTGTAGCTTCGAGGTAGATAACTACACATATGATATAAAAGATAAAGATTGTATCCCCATGTTTGGCAAAGACGGAATAGTTCATATTAGTAATTTTGGGGAAAAAATGGACAGTACAGATCGTTGGTGGACATTTCAAAAACAGGTAGTTCCAGGTACAGTGGTTGGACTAAAATATGTAGTGGTTTTTGCTGGTGGTTATTTTACCGGAGGGTTGGCAACACCGTATCTTGCTGGTTTAAGCAGTTTAGGTGCGGCTACAGGATCATTTATAGCCTTTACCGGAGGAATGATGGCGACGTTTCTGACTGTCGAATATGGTAACCAGATGGCAAAGGATATTTATGATTCGATATGGAATAAGAGAACAATGGCTAAAAATAATTTAATGATCTTGGGCTTTACTGAGGATATGTCAGAGAACGATAAAGAGATGGTGGTGTTTAATAGAACTATTTTGATGGGGAACAGAAGTTATATTTTAGATGAGAAAAGCTTTAAATCTCTTTCTAAAATTGCATGTACAATAGCCAACAGTGCAACAGATGTAACTGTTAACCTGCCCTG
>JAPLFT010000298.1 GCA_026390535.1 Pseudomonadota bacterium | reverse complement strand
GGTGCATATCGTCCCCAGATCGAGAAGGCAAAGAATGAATTCTTTGCGTTGAGCGGAGTTGTACATGAGGATAGTCTTCTTTATCCGGAGAGGATAAATCTTTTTCTGGATTGGTATATTTTTGATCGGACACTGGATGATGATGATCTTACACCGGTGATCCTCTTTTATGACCGTCATCACGAAAAATTTAATTCTGATGAAGAAGCCATATACGGAGGAATGACAAAATCCATAAGCAGTCTTTTTATTGTTAAGAGTGTCACCGATGATCTGGTTGTTATTAAAGACCTGTTTTCGGGAAAAAAACATAAGGTGGAAGACAGCTACATCCTTAGTCTGGTAAATAAGGGGGACATCTTCCAGGGTAGGCTGATCCCGATGAGAAAAGGATATATATTCTCCCGGGGATTTTGTTTCCATGATCCGGATGCCAGAAATTATATAGAAGCTGAAATAAAGAAAATAAAAAATATGATAAAGCTGTATCATCAGTCTTTTATGATGAAGCTTGCTCTGATGAAATTGAAGGTAGAAGAATATTCCCATGTCCCGATAAAGGATATATACAGCGAACAGCCTAAAGTCAGGTTTTAAAACGGAGGAGAAAACAATTGCCGGTTATAACTATTAAGGGAAAAATACAATTAGAGTTGGAGCTAAAACGTCTTATAGAGGTTGAAAGGCCAAAAGTCATCAGGGCGATAGAAGAAGCCAGGGCCCATGGAGATTTGAGTGAGAATGCAGAATATGCTGCGGCTAAGGAAAGACAGAGTTTTGTAGAGGGAAGGATATCTGATATATCCTCAAAACTGGCAACATTTGAAGTTATAGATCCGTCAAACCTTAAACTGGATAAGATCGCTTTTGGTGCGACTGTAACAGTGCTTAATGTTGAGGCTGACGAAAAAATAAAATATCAGATAGTAGGGCAGGATGAAGCCGATATATCCAAAGGAATGATCTCCATTATGTCGCCCATTGCGAGAGCAATGATAGGAAAATTCGAAGGTGATATAATCATAGTTAAATCTCCAAAGGGAGAAGTCGAGTATGAAATTTTAAAGATAGAATATTTATGAGCGGAGCGACGCGGGCATACGAGGGACGCAGAACGTGGCCGACAAAGGTATAAACCCAAAGACAACGCATTATAAAAAGGGAGGCGCTACACCTATACAATACGTAAAAGGAGTGGGACCCAAGATCGCGGGTCTGCT
The DNA here is from genome assembly GCA_026390535.1 of Pseudomonadota bacterium. GTDB lineage: Bacteria > Bdellovibrionota > JAFGOL01 > JAFGOL01 > JAFGOL01 > JAPLFT01. The sequence continues at coordinate 7,350 of JAPLFT010000298.1, read as the reverse complement.
TAGACGTAAGGATATAGAGACTGTAGAAGATGCTTTTTATTTTCTCCCGCGTACTTACGAGGACAGAAGCAAACTGCTTACCATATCTGAACTTACTCCTCTTGAATACGGGCTTTTCAAAGCTCAGATCCTTGACGTGGATCTGATTCCATTAAGAAAAAGCAAAAGAAAGATCCTGTCCATAAAACTTGGTGATAAGACGGGAAACATCTATTGCAAGTGGTTTAATTTCAATGAACATTACATGCTGAATTTTTTGAAACCCGGTGTAAATGTCTTTGTTTCGGGTACTGTGAGCATATACAACGGAAGGATAGAGATACACCATCCGGACATAGAGGTGACCGACGAGGGCAAGGACACGGAAGATAAGATACATTATGGAAGAATAGTCCCGATATATTCGGAAACTGAAGGTCTTGGGCAGAAGACCATAAGAAGAATAATGTATAATCTTGTGGAGAAGTTTACTTCCTCTATTGAAGACTTCATGCCTCCAGAGCTCATAGAGCGATTAAAATTAGCCGGATTAAAAGAGAGCTTCAGGGAATCACATTTCCCGTCGCTAAAAGAGGATGTAAATGCGCTTAGGGATTTTAGGACAAAATGGCAAAAAAGACTTGTGTTTGATGAATTCTTTATTCTGGAACTTGCGCTTGCGTTAAGAAGAAGAGGACTGAAGAAAAGAAAAGGAATAAGTTTTGATGTAAAGCCGGAATGGCAAAAGATGCTTGAAAGTAGGATCCCTTTTTCTCTAACAAAGTCACAAAAAAAAGTCATATCAGAGATCATACAGGACATGAAACATTCGGAGCCGATGAACAGGCTCATACAGGGAGACGTAGGATCAGGGAAAACCATAATTGCTTTTTACTGTGCTGTAATTGCGATGATGAACGGTTATCAGGCAGCTCTAATGGTCCCTACAGAAATACTTGCTGAACAGCATTATAAAAGTTTTAAAAAACTTTTTGGTGAGGATTTTGAATGCAGATTATTGATAAGCGGAATAAGCAAGGCTGAAAAATTAAAAATCAAGAATGACGCTGAAGCGGGGAAAATCCCTTTTATCATAGGCACTCATGCGATCATTCAGGAGGATGTAACGTTCAAAAACCTCGGATTCATAATAGTTGATGAACAACATAGATTTGGGGTTGAACAGAGACTACATCTTATCAACAAGGGAACACCGGATATACTTGTTATGACGGCAACGCCTATACCAAGGACTTTATCCATGACTCTGTATGGTGACCTTGATATCTCTACGATAGACGAGAAACCGGAAGGTCGGATGCCCATAGTCACAAAGCTTGTCTATGAAAATAAGAGAAAAATCGTCTATGATTTTATAAGGACTGAACTGAAAAAAGGGCGTCAGGCATATTTTGTATATCCGCTAATAGAAGAGAGCGACAAGATAATGTTAAAGAATGCAAAGGATGCCGCAAAGCATCTGAGCGAGGAATTTAAAGGTTATAACGTTGGATTGCTTCACGGCAAGATGCGCCAGGAAGAGAAAGACAGGATAATGAAAGATTTTAAGGATGGTAATATTCATCTTCTTGTATCTACGACGGTAATTGAAGTTGGTATAGATATTCCCAATGCAACGATAATGTTCATAGAGCATCCGGAGAGATTTGGATTATCTCAACTCCACCAGTTAAGAGGAAGAATAGGAAGAGGGGAGGCAAGAAGTGTCTGTATAATGATGGTTGGTACACATCTTACGGAAGTAGCCCAAAAACGTCTTAATACCATGGTTTCGACTAACGACGGATTTAAAATAGCGGAAGAGGACCTTATTATAAGAGGACCGGGTGAATTTTTGGGCACACGCCAGCATGGAATACCTGGATTCAGGGTGGGGAATTTATTACGCGACATAGACACATTGATAATCTCAAGGAATGAAGCGCAAAGAATAGTGAATAGCGACCCTGATATGACCATGACCGTCAATAAAAAACTCAAGGAAGTTCTTTCTCACAGATTTAAAAATAAAATGGAAATGATTAATTCATAATCCTAAGAAAATAAAACAAATATTCTAGACCAAACAACGGAAGCCTAGCAAAGCGATAAGCTTTGCAGGCTGAGTTAGAGGCGGCTAAAAAACATGTAACAAACATGTTTTTTAGAACGCCGTGTCGCAGAGTGTTTGTTTTATTTTCTTAGGATTATGAATTAAGTATTTCTTTGTATCGGGAGAAGTACAGGCTTGTGATTTGCTATGAAGTCGTCATAATTTTCCAGTGCCCTTAGGAATGCTGTGGCCATCTCTGCCGTGGTTATCAGAGACATACCGTGCTTTATGGCGTTCTTCCGTATCTCTGCGCCGTGCTGCATCTCCTGCTTTTCCAGGTTTTTAGGGACGTTTATTACAAAGTCCACCTTTCCTTCCCTTATTACGTCTATAACAGTGGTTTTGTCTTTTTCTTCCGGCCACCCTAAAGCCTGGACTTTATGACCGTGCTCGTCTAAAAATTTTGCAGTACCTTCAGTCGCATATAGAGGAATATTTAATTTTTCCAGTATCTCCACGCAGTCCAGTATTTTTATCTTTTCATGCAAACGTCCGGAGCTTATTAAAACGCCTTTCTTTGGTACTTTTACATTTGTTGCTTCAAGTGATAACAGTAACGCTTCCTCAAAATTATTTCCCAGACATCCAACTTCACCGGTGGACGACATCTCCACTCCGAGTATCGGATCTGCTCCGTCAAGACGTGCAAAACTGAACATTGGGGCCTTTACACCTACACAGGCAAGATTATATTCATCAAAGGCCGGAGGGTTTAATTTTTCATCGCCGGTTAATCCAGCCAAAAACACCTTTGCAGATATTTCTGCAAGGTTTATACCGGTGACTTTTGATATGAATGGGAATGAGCGTGATGCTCTTGCGTTACATTCAATTACCTTTATTTTATTTGAGGCTGCAAGGAACTGTATGTTAAAGGGACCGTTCAACTTTAATTCCTTAGCTATCAACGTGCCTGCCTGTTTTACCTTTCTTGCCGTCTCTATGTAAAGTTTTTGAGGCGGATATATTAATGTTGCGTCCCCGGAATGAATGCCAGCGTTCTCCAGATGTTCCGTCATGAAAGTTATCAGTATATTTCCATTGTGTGCCACACCGTCTAATTCTATCTCTCTATAATCCTGAAGGAACTCTGATATTACTACGGGGTGTTCAGGAGAAATACTTGTTGCGCGATCCATGTATTCCCTTAATGCCTCAGGAGTATTTGCCACCTTCATCGCCGTACCGGACAGGACAAAACTTGGTCTTACGAGTATTGGGAACCCGACCTCTGTTATGAAGTCATCGAGTTCTTTTTTAGTTTTAATATTCCTCCATCTTGGCTGGTCCACGCCTATCTTGTCAAGCAGGGCAGAAAATTTTTCCCTGTTTTCCGCAAGATCTATGGTCTCCGCGCTGTGACCTAATAATTTTACCCCGCCCATCGCTATAGTTTCCGTTAAAACATTGGGTAATTGACCACCCATGGAGTTTATAATGCCCTTTGGATTTTCAAAATCATATATATCAAGTACTCGTTCAGTCGTTATTTCCTCAAAGTATAATTTATCGGAATTGCTGTAATCTGTAGAAACTGTTTCAGGATTGCAATTTATAACTATGGTTTGAGTGTTGTTATTCTTAAGATAGTCAGTACACTTTACTCCGCACCAGTCAAATTCCACGCTGCTCCCTATCCTGTATGCGCCGCTACCGAGTATTATAACCGGGTTCTTTCCGGCATCGAATGGTACTGTATCGGATGACGTCCCTTCATAAGTTGTATAAAGATAATTTGAGGGAGTAGGGTATTCTGCCGCGGTGGTGTCTATTTTTTTGACCACAGGTTTTATATTATTTTTTATTCTTATCCTTCTTACAAGAAAGAAGAGTTTTTGAAGATATTTTTCGTCATTGCTTTTTGCCTTTATCTCGTCGAGCTCAGGAAGATTTCTTAATATCAATGTAAGTATCTGTCTGTCAGAAAACCCGTTCTTCTTCCAGTGTAACCAGGTCTCTTTACTGATAAGGAACAGCATGTCTTCCAGAATGTTATAAAGTTCTCTGTCTGCAGATACATTAACCTTTTTAATAAGGGCCTCAAACGTTTGGATTATCTCGTTCTCTATACCTACGATCTCTTCTATCTTCTTTAAAAACCATTTATCTATCTTGCATACGTTATGAAGCCTTTCTATATCTATTTTTCTTCTAAAACATTCCACCAGCGCTAGTAGTCTCTCATCTGTAGGATATTGAACCTCACTGATCAACTCATCCACTGTGGAGTTCTTAAATCTTGTAGTTATTGATAATCCTATTGCATTTTCTGATGCCATCCTCACGGCTTTTTGCAGGGTTTCCGCAAAATTCCTGCCTATTGCCATTACTTCACCTACGGACTTCATGGATGAACCGAGTTTTCTGGAGGCACCGGAGAATTTTCTCAGGTCCCAGCGAGGTATCTTTATTACAACATAATCCATAGCAGGTTCAAAAAATGCCTTGGTCTTTCCCGTTACCGGATTATAGAGTTCCATCAAATTGTATCCGGAAACCAATTTTGCAGCTATATAGGCGATCGGATATCCTGTTGCCTTGCTTGCAAGTGCGCTGGAACGTGAAAGTCTTGCGTTTACTTCTATGACATAAAATCTGTTTGAGTTTGGATCCAACGCGAACTGAACGTTACATTCACCAAGTATATTTATCCTGTTCACTATTTTTATTGATGCGTTCCTGAGTGTCTGGAACTCATTATCGGTCAGCGTCTGGCTTGGAGCTATGACTATTGAGTCCCCTGTATGCACACCCAGAGGATCAATGTTTTCCATATTACATATCGTTATGACATTGCCCTCAACATCCCTCATCACTTCGTATTCAATTTCTTCCCAACCTTCCAGTGATTTTTCCAAAAGCACCTGAGGACTAAAATTCAATGCCGCCTTTACTATCTTTGTAAGTTCATCGTCGCTATTTGCAAATCCGCTTCCCAGCCCTCCAAGAGCATAGGCTGCTCTTATTATCAGCGGATATCCTATCTGCTTTGCTGCCTTTAATGCTTCGTTAACATTTGTTACGGCGCTGCTTGGCGGAATAGGCATATCTATTGATTTCATCGCATCAGCAAAGAGTTGTCTGTCCTCTGTCATCCTTAAACTGTCTATGCATGTTCCAAGATTCTTTACATTATATTTTTCAAGTATCCCTTGCTCGTCTAATTCAAGCACACAGTTGAGCCCCGTCTGTCCGCCAAATCCTGCCAGAATCCCGTCCGGTTTTTCCTCTTTTATTATTTTTTCAACCCAGTGTGCCTTGACCGGATACAGATATGTTTTTCTTTTGTCTGTAGTGTCTGTTTGTATGGTAGCGATGTTAGGGTTTATTAATACCGTCTGAATGCCTTCCTCTTCCAAAGCTTTTAGAGCCTGAGCACCAGAATAATCAAATTCTCCAGCCTGTCCTATAGATAATGCGCCGGAACCCAAAACTATTACTTTTGGAGTTTTTCCATCCGTTCTTTTTAGAAAATCAAATATGGGCATTATTTTTGCCCTCGCTGTACTGCTTTTATGAAATCATCGAATATCCATCGTGTGTCACAGGGACCACCCGCTGCTTCCGGATGGAACTGAACTCCCCAGAACGGTTTTTCTATATGAGCGATACCTTCTATGCTTCCGTCGTTGACATTAATGAACCATGGTTTCCATTCTTCAGGGAGTGTCTGTTTGGAGACAACATATCCATGATTCTGGCTGGTCATGAATGCTTTGTTCGTTCCAAACATATATACGGGCTGATTATGTCCTCTGTGTCCATGGATCAATCTCTCCGTCGTTGCTCCTGCTGCTAATCCCATTATCTGATTTCCCATGCATATTCCGAGTATCGGTCTTGTCTCCTTATAAAGTTTGAATATCTTTGATTTCAGATCACCGGTGTTTTGAGGATCTCCCGGACCGTTACTTATGACCCATCCCTGGCAATCGATTTTTGAAAGATCGGTATCTGAGGGTAATAATTCTATCTCACACTCCATGCGGAGCAGATTCCTTATTATGTTCCACTTAACTCCGCAGTCAATTAGACCTATCCTTGTTTTTCCTTTTCCTATTATTTTTTTAGTCGGCGTTGAAACAAGTGGTGTGACTTCATAGGTACTTGGATCAAAAAAATTACTGTGATTGAAATCCGAAAGTTTTGGATGCAATATCCTTGAACCCTCTGAGTTCTCCGGCGTTATTATTCCAAGCAGTTTATTTGAGTCCCTTACCTTATGTATCAGTTCTCTGGTATCTATTCCTATTATTCCGGGTACGCCGTGTTGTTTTAACCACTCGTCTACGGTTGTTATCGTATTCCAGTGATACGCTGTGACACTATCCTGGGTCATTATTACCGCTGAAGCGTGGATTTTATCACTCTCAAGTCCTGGTACCGTATCCATACCGGACATCGGGGGCACACCGTAGTTTCCTATCAGTGGATATGAAAATATTAGTATCTGTCCAAAGAAAGACGGATCTGAAAGTGTTTCGTTGTATCCAACCATTGCCGTCGTAAAAACAAGTTCCCCGGAGCTGACTAGCGGTGCTCCTATTAATTTACCCTCCAGCCAAGAACCGTTGGATAGGGTGAGAACCGCTTTACGTTTCATACTAACTTGCATTCAAGCGTATACCTTCGTCAATCTTTATTTGAGCATCTCGGCAATTTTTTGTCCGAATGCAAGGGCCGCATCTGCGTTTGGCCCGGTAACTATCTTTCCGTCAACGACTACAGGCTCGGGATAATATCTTCCCCCAAGGTTTTTGATGGTCTCAACCTCGGATTCCCAGACATTGAACTTTTTGCCGTTTAAAAGACCTGCCTTTGCCAGGGTTACAGGTGCCATACATATAGCCGCAACTATTTTTCCGTTGTCATAGGCTTGTTTGGCTACCTTATGTGCCGTAGGATCATCCCAATATTCTTTTGAACCTATCCCACCTATAAAAGCTATAGCATCATATTTATCCATATTGACGTCTTTTAGAAGTATATCCGGCTGGACCGTGTTTCCTTCGACGCCGGTCACTTTATTAAGTGTGGATGACGCTATTACGGTATTAATTCCGCCTTTGTCCAATGACTTTTTGGTATCGAATAATTCCTTATCCCTGAAATTTTTGGAAGCAATCACTATGACTACAGTCTTTTTCATCTTTTTTACCTCCTTTTTCAGAATAGCCTTAGCCTCTAAATTCACAAAGGTGGCAAGCAATATCGGAATGATAATTAAAATAAGGAGTTTTAAAAATCTTTTCATCTTA
>JAPLFT010000102.1 GCA_026390535.1 Pseudomonadota bacterium | reverse complement strand
CATACTCGCAATGTTTTCAAAAAGCCTGTGTAATGTATAGAATGAGGGTCATAATAAAAATCCTTTATTTTTTTTACTCCTACGATAGTTCCATTAAACTTCAGGATTTTTTCTATGTTTTCTTTTGTAGCCAATTCTTTTATTCGAAGACGCTGATTACCCAGCTTCTTTATGACCTTGCCAAGCATAGACCCCAATGATTTAAAATGTAAAACTTTTGTCTGTTCTATGTTTAATGCTCCGAGCAAAACCGATACTAACCACTGTTTAATAAAGCCAAGCTCTTGACCCATTAACTGCATCAAATAAGGAGAAAAAAATAAAATGCCAAGATGGAAATTGAAGGACCTATTTTCATTTTGATTCGATGAATGTTTGCAATTATTTTTTTCAATCATCTTATCATCAATACATTCATCTTTCGTATTGCATAAAATCGGTGTTGTGCCGCAGATACATCCGTGGCTTTCAGTTGAGATTTTTTCCGATTTAGTTGATGAAGTGTCCGGGGTTAATGGCTCAGAAAATTCTTGAACAGCCTTTTTTTTTCCGTTGCTGTTAGTTCCCCTTTTTTCTGATATGCATCATTAAGATTTCTAAATACTGGGCGTACAGTTTCTGTACTAAGCCTTACTCCATAAATATCTTCAATGTCTTTACTACCTGCCGGGATATATTTTGCTCAAGATCAGAGGACCCGCAATTGCAATAAAAACGGCCGGCAAGATAAATAGGACCATGGGTATAAGCACCTTGGTAGCGGCCTTTCCACCTTTTGCTTCAGCAGCCATATACCTTTCGTGTCTTATAGAATCGGACTGTGCTCTAAGGACATCGCCGACCGGGGAACCCATCCTTTCTGCCGTAACAAGGATCGACACAAAAGACGAAATCTCTTTTATGCCGATTCTGCCTGCCATGTTTTTCATCGCTTCATTTCTCATTGCTCCAAGCTGTATCTCTTTTAAAATGATCTCAAATTCCGTTCTCAACGGCCCGGGTTGTCCTTTTTCGACGACCTTTGCCATTGCACCTCCAAAGTCAAGTCCCGCTTCAACACAAAGAGTTAAAAGATCAACTACAAAAGGCATTTCTCTTCTTATTCTTTCCTGTCTGCTTTTTATAACTCCATTCAACCACAAACCGGGGTAGAACCAGCCAAAGGCGGCAAATACAGGAGCATATATTACCGACAGACCAAGACCGGCAATGAAGTTATACAGATAGATTATTATTGGTAGGCATAACGCAAAAGCCACATTAAACGCATAGAATTCATCGGGGGTAAAAGTGTCCCTAAGGCCGGCGCTGGAGAGTTTCTTTTTGATCTTTTCCCGTGATTTATCTATCTTCCAGTTGATCACACTCGGCAATATTCTAAGGACCACAGGATAGATTATTTTTAAAATCGGCGACGGGAATTCCTTTTTTGCCAATCCTATTCCCATACGTTCCTGATCCTCGATCGACAGCTGTTCGCCCATAATGGTTCTTACAAGAAGAAACACGGCCGCACCTATAAAGATCGCTGCTATTATCAGTGATAATGTCCCCATAGCCAGTATTATACAATATTTTTAATAGGTAACTAGAGATATCTCATATTGTTCATGATGGAGCTCTTTTTCCGCCTCAAATATGAAAGATTTTTTGTATGTCTTCTCCATATAATCAACAAGAGCCTTCTCATTCTGATATATGTAGTCCACCACGGATGGATGCATATATACTATTATTTTTTTAACTTCTTTATCCGTAGCATCCCTTTCCAACTCTCTAAAAACTTCATATGCAACTGTCTTATAGGATTTATTATATCCCCTTCCTTCACAGTATGGACACGGAGAGCATATATTTTTTATTATACTGTCTCTGGTTCGTTTTCTGGTCATCTCTACCAAACCAAGTTCAGACATTCCTATTATGTTTGTTTTAGCCTTATCTTTTTTAAGAGCATCTTTAAGCGCCAGTAAAACTTTTTCCTTATGATCCGCTTTCTCCATATCAATAAAATCTATGATTATAATACCGCCGAGATTCCTAAGTCTGAGCTGATAAGCTATTTCCTTGGCAGCCTCTAAATTGGTATTAACTATTGTCTCTTCAAGATTTCTGGTACCGACATATCTTCCGGTATTAACGTCTATAATAACAGATGCTTCAGCCTGATCAATTATTATGTATCCCCCGGATTTAAGCCAGACCCTTTTTTCAAGGGCACGGGCTATTTCATGTTCTATTCCGTAGTATTCAAATATCGGTTCCGCATCTTCATAAACCGATAAAAGGTTTTTTGCTTTCGGATCATATTGAGTCAGATATTTTGTAAGACTTTTAGCAGTATCTTCATTATCGGTAATTATTTTATCTATATGGTCGCTAAGAATATCTCTTATGACCCTTAGGCTGACTTCTATCTCCGTATGTATAAGACCTTTCCCTGTTTGTTTTTTGTTTTTCCTCTTTATCTCGGACCAAAGTTTTAGAAGAAATTCACAATCCTTTCTTAAAAGTTTTTCGCTGACTCCTTCACTGGCCGTTCTGGCAATAAGGCCAAAATCTTTTCCTGATGTAAAACCTTCTATTATTTTTTTAAGACGATCCCGTTCCTCATGGCTTTCTATTTTTCTGGATATACCGTTGCTAGGTGTTATAGGGGCAAGTACCAGGTATCGCCCCGGTAACGTTATATTCGTCGTCACCCTTGGGCCTTTTGTGCCTATCGGTTCCTTTGCGACCTGAACAAGTATGTGCTGACCTTCTTTAAGCAGGCTGGATATGTTTGTTTCCGGATTTTTTTCAAATTCGACTTCCTCATTGTTCCTGTGTATATCGTCCACATAAAGGAATGCGGCCTTTTCCATCCCGATATCAATAAAGGCGGATTGCATACCGGGGAGTACTTTAATAACTACGCCTCTATAAATATTTCCTACAAATATATTGTCCGTTGTCCTTTCAACATATATCTCAACAAGATCATCATTTTCCAGTAATGCGACCCTCGTCTCATAATTCCTGTCGTTAATAATTAATGTCGATGCCATCTATGTTAACCCCCTTTCTGGTTAGGGACATCTTACTCTCTTCCACCGCAGGCAATAAAACCTTTAATACCTCCGATGGTTTTACCGTCCTGCCATCTATAAAACAAGTGCTAAAGTTTATAATCGCAGTATCTTTATCTATAGAAAAATTAATTCCTTTTACATATTCAGACAAGCTAATGGTTTTTTTCTTTCCTTTTCTCTCTATTTCTATAGATTTTCCATCCATAGATACCGGCATCCCTTTTATTTTTTCAGCAACATCATCATCTAAAATTACATCTGCTGACCAATCAAATCCTCTTATGCTTTGATTTAGTGATTTTGTTTCTGCATAAATTTTCCATGCACTTTTAAATCTCAATTCATCAGGAAGGTGCTCGTTTATCCTGTCTATAAAATCTTTTTCATCAATATTCTCAAAAAAACATACATCTACAAGTTCCACCAGCGATTTTATACCTGCTCCCACAGGAGGAGAATAAGATAAGAGAAGAACAGGCTTAAAGCCCTGTGATACGGTAACAGGAAGATTTGCCCTTAGAGCTGCCTTTTCAACAGCATTCATAAGTTCAAAATGCCCTATCCATCTAAATTTTCCTTTCTTGCCAAAGACCGCTCTTAATATAGTTTTTTTTCCCGATCTATCCGTTATTGTCTTTTGATGTTTAATCTCCTCGTCTATACCATGTGGGAAAGAAGTCCTGAGAGAATTCTCTATATTAAGATTTTTACAAACTCCACAATCTGAACAAACATCCGCTATGCAACTTTTTGTTCCTTCCCCAATATATGCTTTTCCCCGTTCCTCTTTGAGCCATTTTTCATCTACGCCGCTCGATATATTATTCCAGGGAAGTTTTCCCGATATATCTTTTTGACCAAGGTATTCATGTTTGTCTATCTTCAATTCGTTCATGGCTTCCAGCCAACTCTTATAATGGAATTCGCTTCCCCACCCCGTAAATATTTCTCCTTTTTTATACGCTATTAGTATTAATTCACCTATTCTTTCATCCCCTCTTGCAAGTACCCCCTCTATTTCACTCATCTTTGGGTCACACCATTTTAAAGAAAGCCTGCGATCCCTCAGCGTATGAGTAAGAACAGATAATTTCCTCTCGAATTCTTCCCAGTTCAGCTGGGCTTCCCATTGAAAAGGCGTATGGGATTTTGGAACAAAGTTCGATATACTTATTGTAAGCCTGTTCCTGCCTCCATGAAGTTTTGATTGCATTTTTCTTACCAGCTCTGCTATAGCCTCTATATCGGCATCTGTTTCCTTCGGTAATCCTATCATAAAATAAGATTTTATATTTTCCCAACCAAGTTTTGATACTACATTAATTGTATTAAGAGTTTCTTCCTCGGTTATATCTTTGTTTATTATTTTCCTGAGTCTTTCACTTCCAGCCTCAGGTGCAATCGTAAATCCCGATTTGGGAAGTTTTGAAAGTATATTTAGAAAATTATCACTTATGCTCTCTATCCTCAATGAGGGCAGAGAAACATATAAGCCACGATCCCTGAACCTTTTATATATCCAGTCGACTAATTCAAGCATCGGAGGATAATCACAGGCGTTAAGAGAAAGAAAACCTATATCCCTATAGCCGGTTTGTTCTATATCTTTTTCCACCGCATTAATTATGCTCTCCGGGTTTCTTTGTCTTACCGGTCTGTAAATCATGCCGGCCTGACAGAACCGACAGCCTCTGTTACAGCCCCTCTGAATCTCGTATGTAATCCTATCATGTATAAGTTCCAGGAACGGGACCAGTGGCTTTGTTATCAACGGAGAATCATCCAGAGATGCCAGCATTCTTTTAATTACGGTATGGTTTTTTTCATGAACTGAAGGGACATATACGCCGTCTATCTTTGCAAGTGCTTTTAATCTTTCTTTTTTATTTTTTGTGTTCCCCAAAATTTCCATGATCTCCAGTATGGCCTGATCCGCTTCTCCTACCATAAAGGCATCTACAAATCTTTTCATAGGAGCCGGATTATAAACGGCTCCACCGCCGGCAATTATTATCGGTACGTTTTCTCCTCTTTTATCCGATATTAATTCGATTCCGCCAAGTTCCAGCATTGCCAGAACATTTGTAAATGACAATTCATGCTGAAGAGAAAAACCTACGGCATCAAAATCAGAAAAATTACTCTGAGATTCCAGAGATACAAGAGTAGTCCCGTTTTTTTTCATCTCATAGTACATGTCCTTCCATGGCATATAGACTCGTTCCATGGAATATGGCGATTTGTAATTAACTGTTTCATACAATATCCGTGAACCAAAGTGAGACATCCCTATCTCGTAAATGTCCGGGAATGCCAATAATATCCTGGCAGGAGTATTCTCTTTTAAGATACTGTTCCGCTCTCCCCCTATATATCTTAGAGGTTTTTCTATCGATTTATTAAGACATCCAAGCATGTTTTGCTTCATCTTCATACCTAAAGACATCATTTACATCATTAAAAATTCTTACTTCCACTATAGTCTCTATGAGATTCGATATCTGTTGAAAAGTCGTTCTAATGATCTGTTCGTCGTTTGCGACCATTGATACGGCAATAATGCTTTTCTGCCATTTATCATCCGTATCTATATCAGAAAATGAAATATTAAATTTTGAGGTTAATGTATCTCTTAATTTTCTTAATATCTGCCTTTTGTCTCCTAATGAGCCATTCTCCGGCATCATAAAGGATATCCTTTTTACACCTACAAAAGTACTCATGCTTTCTCCTCCGGCTCTATCTTATTGAATCAAACATGTTATCAAGATTCAACGTGCTCATTAATTTGATTTCTTTTTCCGTTACAGGACATTTAAATACAATTACCTTGGATATAAGCATCAAAGACGGATAATCCTCAGAGTAGTCGCTGTAAAGCGGATCCCCACATATCGGATGACCTATGCTTTGCAGGTGTACCCTGATCTGATGTCTAACACCTGTCTTCGCTTTAAGTTCAAGATCAGTTAACTCGGCTCTTCTGTTCAAGACCTTCCATGACGTAATAGCGGGCCTGGGTTCTCCTCTGTATATTCTATAACCCGGTTTGATAACTGTCATTTTCTTTATACTTTTTTTAGAATGGGCGATCGGATCGTCTATCACGCCTTCATCTCCGCTCACAACACCTCTTACCCTCGCATGATATGTCTTATCCACTTTTTTGTTCCTGAACAGCTCTCTTATTTTTTCGTAGTAATTCGCATTCTTGGCAATCAGCATTACACCAAGCGTCTCGTTATCAAGCCTGTGGGTAAATCCAAAATCCAATATCTTGGAAAGCATAGGGTATTCCAGTATAATATCATCCGATAATCCGCTGCTTGTACCCTGTCTTATACTTGGGATGGGTAATAGTTTATCTATACCCAAACAATTTTCGTCCTCATAAACAACCCTGAACATGCCTATACACTACCCCATATTAGTATTGACAGCAAGTTGCTATCTACTATCATTCGAAGTGAATTTATGGAAAATCAAGAAGGCAAACTCCTGCACAAACTTATAGAACACTTCTCTCTTAGTGTTGATGAAAGTTATTCCCTGATGAAGTTATTGTTACGGGGCGATTTTAATCCAAAGATGGCTGCTTCTATCCTTTCTGTAATAACCTTTAAAGGCGAACACCCCGACGAGATAACCGGGTTTGCAAAAGCACTCATGGAAGAAATGAAAAAATTTAACTCTCCTTATGATAACCTTATAGATATAGTGGGAACCGGCGGAGATAATAAACAGGCTTTTAACATATCCACCATCGCGTGTCTGATATTATCAACACTCAACATAAAAATCGGTAAACAAATAAGACATTCAAAACACTCAGGATGTGCAAGTGCAGACGTATTACAGGCTCTAGGGGTAAATACAACCGCAGATTATGAACAAAAAAAACTCTGCCTGGATCAGGAAAATATAGTTTTCCTGGACTTTAAAGACTATTGTTCCGTATGCGCACCTTTACATGCTCTACAGGAAGAACTTGAAATACAGACGGCATTAATGCTTCTACCGCCGTTGTGCCATCCTGCAAGGGTAAAAAGGATAATAATAGGAGCACCGGACAGATTTAAGGCATCCCTTATTTCTAAAGCACTTGAAAATTTCGGTATAGAAAAAGCTTATGTGTTATGGAACGAAGCAGGTTACGATGAGATTGTGCCAATAGGCGTAACAAGGGTAATCGTTGTTGAAAAAGGGAAAGGTCACAGAGAACTTACTCTTACGGCTAATGATTTTGCTCTTGCCGGAAACTATAAGGTAGGAACACCCATAAACGGAGGCACGCTGGAGTTAAACTTAAAAGCTTTTGACGAAATAGACATCTGCACGCCGGGAATCGCTTTTGACACCGTAATAATGAACGTGGCTCTTGGGCTAAGACTCACCGGTATAACGAATTCTTTAAAAGAAGGTTCGGAACTGGTGAAATCTCATTTCAAAAAGGGTATGCTCAAACAGAAAATCCAGAATCTGGCAAAGATCACGAATTCGATTTGATCAAATCTTTAAATTCTTTTTTATTCCTTAAATAAGCTAAATCCTCATCTTTTTTCATATGATCAAAATCATTAAAACCATGATCAATGGCTTTTTTAAGATTCTCCATTGATCTCTTCATGTCTTTTTTAAGAGAATAAAAACATGCCAGATTGTAATAGACGGTATTATATAAACCCTCGGCGGTTTTTATCTTCAATATCTTTTCCGCTATTTCTATGGCCTTATCCTGTTCCTTCTTAATACTGTAATCCAGAGAAAGATTAAACAGTGCGGGGGCATACAGAGGGTCGATACTAAGAGTTTCATTATAATACTTTACAGCCTCTTCTATCTTAGAGCCCAAGGTTTTCCTTTCACCCTTGTTGTTATACTCATATGTAACACCAAGCATAAATAATGTATCCACATTGTTAGCCTTCACTTCAAGTTCCTTTTTAAAGTAATTTCTTGCCGTTTCCGTCTGGTCCCTGTCAAAGGCAAGGAGCCCCATATAATAATTTATGTTCTTTGCTTTGGAGTTTGTTTTGGAATATGTATTGGAATACGTCTTGTATATATCCTCAAAAATTATCCTGGCTTTTTCCTTGTGTCCCAACGCATAGGCACAGACCCCAAGGCCCATTTTGGAATCTATGTTCTTTTCGTCTTCGACGGATACCATGTAATAGTATGATTGGGCCATATTTATATTTTCCGGGCCACCCATTCCCATGTACATGTCTGCAATAAGAATATAGGCTTTTAAGTCTCTTTTGTTTTTACCTATAAGGCTGTTCAGAATAACGGATGCTTCTGTGTATTTTTTATCGGATATAAGTTTTTCGGCCTTTTTGTATGGATCTATTGATTCCGCATTCACTAGTCCAGACAATAAGAGAATAGATATTATAA
>JAPLFT010000047.1 GCA_026390535.1 Pseudomonadota bacterium | reverse complement strand
TTCCATAGGTATTAACGTCATTCCAGTTATTTGATATCACACTCAGGGCCTGCCTTAAGCTCATTCCTCTAAGATCAGGGACAATATTAGGATCATGCGGTTTAAAAACGGTTTCAGTTTTTTTGTCTTCCTGTCGTATTGTTTGTTGTATCGTCTTTTTAGCTTCGTATTTTGGCATTACCTTTGGTGTAACGCTCTGATTTTGTATTATTGCATCAGCTATGGTCCTAAACAAAGGAACTGCAACTACAGCCGCAAAATATGCACCCTTGGGCTCATCTATGAGGACAAGCATCGTATATTGAGGATCCGAGGCCGGAAAAAATCCTGCAAATGATACGGCATACTTATCTGCGGAATAGCCTCCTTTGCTTGCTTTTTGAGCGGTACCGGTTTTACCGGCCAGCTCAAATCCCATAATATCCGTTGCTGTAGCGGTACCCTCTTCAACAACGGAACGCAGCATGTTAGAAAGTTGTTTTGCAAGGTCCGTAGAGATTATCTGATCTCCCTTTTGACTTAACGAAACCTGCATTTCGTTCCCTTTTTCATCAACTATTCTTTTTACAACATGAGGAACTACGTCATATCCGCCATTTGCTATTATAGAATACCCTTTTACGACCTGAACCGCCGTAACCGATATTCCCTGGCCGAACGCCGCCGTTGCAAGCGTAACTTTACCACCTTTTTTGTTTACAATACCGTTGATCTCTCCCGGAAGATCTATATCCGTTCTGTTACCGAAGCCGAATGACTCAACACCTTCAAAAAAATTATTCTCACCTACCATGAGTCCAAGCTTGGCAGCTCCTACGTTGCTGGATTTTGCTATAAGCTCGGATACCGTCATCCATCCGTAATCGTGCCCTTTTGCCTCTTTAATTGTTACAGGCCTTCTTCCGCCTACCAGTTGAAGGCGTCCATTTTCTCCCCATATTTTCGTCGTTAAATCTATGGCATGATTTTTAAGTGCAAGACCCGCACTGAATATTTTAAATATTGATCCCGGCTCAAACAAATCGGAGATAGCCCTGTTTCTCATATTAAACCCATTGGATTTTCCGGGTTCGTTTGGGTTGTAAGTCGGGTAATTTGCAAGTGCAAGGATTTCTCCCGTTTTTGGGTTCATTACTATTACGGTGCCACTCTGTGCATTTCTGTTTTCCACTGTTTGTTTTAATTCTTTCTCTACCAGATATTGAAGATTGCTGTCTATAGTAAGATAGACGGTATTACCGCTGTCACCGGAGAGGAACATATTCCCGTTCGAATAGATGAGGCGATTTTTCCCGTCTTTCTCATATTTAACTTCTACATTAGTGTTTTTTATAAATTCATCATAAAACCTTTCAACACCGTCCATCCCTTTTGCGTCTCTATCTACAAAACCTATGATGTGAGAAGCCAGCGTGTTGTTAGGATAAACCCTTTTTGGTTCTTTTATTGTCCTAAGTCCTCTTTCTTTTTTAAAAAGAGGCTGAAGTTTTTTTGCTTCTTCGGGCGACATAAGATGTTTTAGCCAGACAAATCTTTTACCGGGACTTGAAATCTTCTCCAGAGTATCCGAGTAATTTAATCCGATTTCTTTACTTAATATTTCTGCTGCAGTTTTTTTATCCGTTATAAGAGTAGGATCCGCATATAAGGATTCAAAATCCATACTTATTGCAAGAGGGTTACCATTCCTGTCGAAGATATCGCCTCTTTTTGGAGAAAGACCTATTTTCCCGGAATATTGTTTTTTTGCAATCTTAACGATTCTTTCATCCGGAAAAATCTGAAGAAAAATAGCTCTGCCCAGGAGTATCAAAAACACAGCGGTAAGTACTACAAATACGATTACGATCCTTTTTTTGTTTGTTTCCATTAATTTAAAAGTCTCATTTTATGTATCTAATCTGTTTTTCTGTTGGTTCCACTAGCCCGAGATCTTTTTTTGCATATTGTTCTATTTGGGATGGTGAAAGAAGATTGGCATATTCAAGTGTTAATTGCTTGTTTTTTTCCAATACCTCTTTTTTTTGTTTTAGATAATCCTGATGTTCAAAACCGAGTTTTAAAACCTCCAGTTTTAACCAGACAAAGGAAACGGCCCCTATAAAGAGTATTAATACAAACAGTGCTTTTTCTCTTTTCTCTGGATGAGCCATTTATATCCTCTGCGCGATTCTAAGTTTTGCACTTCTTGAACGCGGGTTCAAGCGTATTTCTTCCTTTGAAGCTGTAAGCGGCATTTTAATGACCCTTTTAAGCGTAGGTTTTTTACCGCAAACACACTGTACCAGACCCTTGGGGCACGTACACGGATTTATAGCCTTGTTCACGGACTGTTTTACTATCCTGTCCTCAATACTGTGAAAGGTTATAGCACAAAGCCTGCCGTCGGTATTCAAAGCATTTATAGCGTCAGGGAGCACTGCTTTTAATGATTCAAATTCGGTATTAACCTCTATCCTTATCGCCTGGAATGTCTTTGTGGCAGCATCTATCTTTTTACCTGCCCTGAACCTTGTCGGTATTGACCTATGAATTATATCTTTTAACTGCAACGTCGTTGTTATTTTCTTTTCTTCCCTGGCCTTTACTATTTGTCTTGAGATATTCTTAAAAAATTTTTCCTCTCCGTAATCCCTTATTATTCTCCCTAATTCGCGTTCAGGATATTCATTAATAACATCTTCCGCCCTTAGGCCCTGATTGGTGTCGTATCTCATATCCAGAGGACCATCCTTTGCAAAACTAAAACCTCTTGAGGCGTCATCAATGTGAATGCTTGAGAAACCAAGATCAAAGATTATTCCGTCCACCTTTTTTATGCCGTGGAATTTCAATATATCAGCCAGGAACCTATAATCTGAATTAATTATTGTTACATTTTTATATTTTGAAAACACATCCTTCAAAAAAGCAACGTTGCTGGGGTCTTTATCTATGGCAAGGACTGTAATATTTTTAGCCCCGGATTGCAGTATCCCCTCAAGGTGTCCGCCTCTTCCGGCAGTACAATCAACATAGACATTGCCGTCTTTTATATTCAGATATTCAAGTATTTCTTTTTTTAATACGGGTACGTGTGTGTAAGCATTCATTGCTTACTATGATAGAACAAGCTTTCCATTGAAGCAACGGCTCTTTGAGGCATAACTGTGCCTTTTGTTATACAGATACGGGCACAGTTCTTATTTGTGTAGTTGTAGTACAAGGAGTATCCGATTACCGTAAAAAGCATAAGTAATACAAATATTCCATTCATCTTCATATTTTCATCTCCTCTATACTTTTACTTATCGGAATCGAACCAGAATATCTTTACACAATTCTTGCCTCGCTTTTTGCCCGTTCTAAATCAAGAGTAGGGGCAATACCGTTAAAATCCCAAAGATTAAGGGTTTTTCTGTATAGTATGATAATAGAAGGATCATACAAAGTATTGTTAAAACGATATTGCCTCATGATTTAAAATGGTTTATAGTGCTGTTATACAATTTGAAATATCCACACAAATTTAATAATTAAATAAGGAGGATCGTATGTCGAGTAAAAAGACTTTTGGTTTTATTTTACTTAGTTTTGCTTTTTTGTTTTTTACATCTTCTTGCAAACAGCGAGGTACATCGTCAGCAACTGAAAATCTAGACAATTCAAAAGCAGCTGAACCTACAGTCTCTTATATTGCAACTGTAGCAAATGGCGCAACAAGTGTGACGGCAACCATAACCGCGGCCGCAAATGGCACAACAATACATTACACAACGGACGGCACAACACCGACTGCTTCTTCCCCTGTTTATACAGGCCCTATTACCGTTACAGGTGATAAGGACACTGTTAAAATAGCTGCAATAGCTATCAAAGACGGGATGTCTGATAGTGATATAGCTACCGTCGCTTATGGTAATAATGCTGGTAAAACTAACGAACCAAAAAAAGAAAATCCGACTATTAAAACAAGATATGAAACTGTTAATGGCACAGTATATAAAATAAGCTATATTGCAGACCCCTTAAATTCAACCGATCGTCCCTTTAACGGAGGTAAGCATAGCTGTAGTTCTACTTGTAGTGGCGCACACGGAAATTGTTCCTCCACTGGATGTAATTGTTTTGGTGAGGGATGTACCACTTGTGATGGCTTTGAATGTATGGGGGAGAGTTGTACTGGATCCTGTAGCAATAATTCGAATGATATTGGGGGCGATAGTTCACTCTGATTTGTACTAGGGTTATATGTTCTTAAATTTACGTTTCAAAGCTTATATTATTTTGATCGGGATGTGTTCCTGTTCGGGGAATCTCTCTAAGAAACAAACTGTCGTAAGCTCATATGAAACTTTTTCAGAGAAACAATCTTTGGAAATGTGGAATAACCTTAAACGAGTAGAGATCGGCAAAGAGAAAATTATTTCGGATACACTTAAAGGCGTAAAATTAGAATTCACAAACACAAAAGGGGAAACAAGTAGTATCCTCCTTTTATGTAAGGGTATGTGTAAACCCGCTCCCTGTGGAATAAAACCTTGGCGCTATGGTTGTTTCGGCACAGATAAATGTGAGAGGAAAGAGTTTAAGTTAAAAGCTCATTTGACGGGATATGAATCAACTAATAAGTGGCTTTATTCTTTTACAAAAGACGAGGAATATTTAATTCAAAAGCAGTGATATTAAAAAGATTTAATAACTTTGAATAAACAAGATCTAGATCAGGATCAGGGGAAGTACCGTGAAGACCCCAAAAATGACCATTATCACGGTCAGGGTCCTTTTGGACACACCCAGGGCCATTAGTATACCAAACATGGCTATAAGAGGTAACAGGACAAGAAACAGGGAGGAAGTTAGGTCATACCTTAGTATGGAGTATTCGGGGGCAGAAAGTCTTCCGGCAAGAAGATCTCCAAAATCCGAGATAACGGAACCCGTCGGAGTATTATATTGTTTTAGTACCTTAAGATTAAGTTCAATATAACTGATAGAAGGGATTTTACCGGCAAACAGGGCACCCCTTGGCTTTTCTTCTATAAGTTCAAATATTAGAAATCCGGCAAGGAGCAATATCGCTATAGTAGTTAAAATCTTAGCCATTTTTTTGTTTTGTGTCTTTGCCATGATCGAAATCAATCCTCTCCATAACTCTATTCAAGTCATACACCAGGTCCTGAAATTCATCTTTCTTTCTTATCCTGAACCTTATGGCAAGGTCTCCGGTAACGGAAATTTCATTTAAAGTACGACGGATAGAAAATATCGAACCGGCTATTCTGTTGGAAAATATAAGCCCTATAAGGAACATAAAAAGGGTAATGATCACACTTACTGCGACTAATTTAACAAAAAGCAGTTTTTGTTGTTGAACAAAAAACGCCACGATCTCTTCACTCTGATTAAGGCCGGAGAGTAAGAGTATCCTGTCCTGAGCAAACATATAATTATAAAAAATGGCACCAACTACGACGCTAACTACAAGCCCTATTACTCCCAGTAATATGGCGTACTTAAACTGTGTTGATGCATCCACCAAAAATATTTCTCTTTTCTTTACATCCGACATCTTGGATCACTCCCAATAAAAATTTTAGCGTTTTTTACGCCAGGAATCAATTATACCGTTAATAAAAGACGGGGAATTTTTGTCTCCATAAACTTTGGCAAGTTCGATCATCTCATCTATAACAACACTCGCCGGTGTTTCGCTCATCTCTATCTCTGAACATCCCAGGTATATAAGGGATTTGTCGACCTTAGAAAGTCTTTCTATGGACCAATGTTGAATAATAGGTTTAAGACTTTCATTGAGATCGGGGATCATGTCCAGAGTCCATTCAAAAAGCTGCATAGCATACTTGGATTCTTCCGCGTCCATTTTGTCGCTGACCGCAGAGAACCTCTTCAATACAGTGTCTTTATCCTCGCCGGACATTTCCATGGCATACACTAGCTGAAAGGCTAAATCCCTACTGTTTCTACGTTTCATAGATTACACCTCAGCTTAATATAAACTTAGTTCTCTAAAAAAGGACCTTCTTATACAGAGGATGCGCTTCGCAAAGTTCTCTTACTTTAGACTTAACATCCTTAATTATAGTCTCATTATTGATATTTTGTATTACTTTAACTATTAAAGTACCAATAGTCACCATGTCTTTTTCTTTCATACCCCTTGTTGTAATAGCAGGTGTGCCGATCCTTACTCCGCTGGTTATAAAGGGGGATCTCGTCTCAGAGGGGACTGTATTCTTGTTTACAGTAATCTCTGCTAATCCTAATGCTGTTTCTGCGTCTTTTCCGGTAATTTCCGTACCTGAAAGGTCAATCAGCACAAGATGATTGTCTGTTCCGCCACTGACCAGTTTTATGCCGTTCTCTTTTAATGTCTCTCCAAGAACCTTTGCGTTCTTGATCACCTGTTCCTGGTATTTTTTGAATTCAGGGGTTTGAGCCTCTTTAAATGCCACAGCCTTTGCGGCTATTACGTGCATAAGCGGTCCGCCCTGAATACCCGGGAATATCTTGCTGTTTACTGCCTTCCCGTATTCTTCCCTGGCAAGTATAAGTCCACCCCTTGGTCCTCTTAATGTCTTGTGCGTTGTAGAGGTAACAAATTCAGCATAGGGTATAGGACTTGGGTGCAAGCCTACGGCGACTAATCCGGCTATATGGGCCATGTCAACCACGACTTTTGCACCGACCTCGTCGGCTATTTCTCTAAATTTCTTAAAGTCTATTATACGAGGATACGCGCTGGCTCCGGCGACTATTACCTTTGGCCTGTGTTGATGCGCAAGTTCCCTCACCTGATCAAAATCTATAACGTTGGTGTCCTTTGTCACGCCGTAGTGATACGCCTTAAAAAGAAAACCGGAAAAATTAACAGGGCTTCCATGTGTGAGATGTCCGCCATTGCTCAGATCCAATCCAAGTATAGCGTCGCCCGGTTGCATTGCAGCCAGGTAAACAGCCATGTTCGCCTGAGAACCGCTGTGAGGCTGCACGTTGGCATATTCCGCGCCAAAAAGAGCCTTTACTCTTTCTATTGCAAGACTTTCAGCCTCGTCCACGTTTACGCATCCGCCGTAGTATCTTTTTCCCGGATATCCTTCTGCATATTTATTGGTAAGGATGGAACCCATTGCTTCCATTACAGCAGGTGAAACATAATTTTCAGACGCTATAAGTTCAAGGCCATATTCCTGGCGGTTGAGTTCGTTCATCATCACTTTGTATATCTGTTCATCTGTTTTTTTGAGATACTCGAACCAAGACATGTTATTCTTCCCCCTCTTTAATCTTTTTCAATCTATTTGCGTGACGCCCGCCCTCGAATTCGGCGTTCAGCCAGGCATCAACTATATCTATAGCCAGTCCGCCGCCCACAACCCTGCCGCCAAAACAAAGGATGTTTGAATCGTTGTGCATCCTGGACATCCTGGCAGAGAATGTATCACTCACGGAGGCCGCTCTTATACCCCTGAACTTGTTGGCCGTAATGGACATACCGACGCCGGTACCACATATAAGGATACCAAGCATATCCGTATGCCCCATAATTTCTCTTGCAACTTTTTTTGCGTAATCGGGATAGTCCACAGAGGTAGAGGAATCATTCGTTCCAAGGTCAATTACATCAACACCGATAGATTTAAGATGATCAACAACGATCGTCTTAAGGGCATATCCTGCGTGATCTGCAGCTATTACTATTTTCATACTCTCTTTAACACAACAGAACTGTTGGTCCCTCCAAAGCCGAATGAATTGCTGAGGCCATATTCAAGTTTTTTCTCAACAGCTGCGTTAGGTGTAAAATTTATACCCTGACAATTCTCGTCGAGATTATCCAGATTTATAGTTG
>JAPLFT010000280.1 GCA_026390535.1 Pseudomonadota bacterium | reverse complement strand
GCATAAATCCCTAGTTTTTTGAAGAATGTCTTTACATGATTCAAAATTCAGACTACGCATAATTTTTTCTTTGTCTTTCGGATACCTTGCCTCTATATTTAATGGTTCTAGTAAATCCATGAAATCCTTTTGCTCTTCTGTCATTAACTCTAATATGCCGCTTTTCTCTGCAAGAAGGCTTAAATTATGTGTATAAGGTGGATTATCGTTATTGATGAATACAAAATAGGCTTTAAGCATTTTTTCAATGACCTGATGGCACATGAAGCCAACATACAGAAATCTTCTTCCTTCTAACATGACTTGGGCTGTCTCAAGGTCATATTCAGCAATATCAATCCAATACTTTATTCTATCTATCAAAATAGTAGTTTCCTTATGTTTCAATGTATAATATAAATTGACAAACCCAACATAATATTAGAAATGTTGGCTTTCACTCCTCGACCCAACTTACGGACTGACTTTTGGTTAGTTTTGCCGAATTATTAGGCTCTTACAATGAAATAGAGTTTCGACCGTCCACGTGTCTCATAGCGAATTCTGCTATCCTATACAGATGATTTATGCCCCTAAAGAAATATCGCCACACTGGGATTTTACAAGAATTCATCCGTAAAGTCAACAAAAATAGTAGTTGCTTTGGATATAAGCCATTCTTAATTCTACCCTTTTTGAAACATGATAATTATCTCATTACGCAGCCCATAACTCAAGCAGTTCATTAACCAATTCTTGAAGTTGTTTCGCAGATTCGATAATATCAGGCGTTTGATAACCGTGAATAATGCGATTGCGAATTGCTTGAAGTGACTTCGCTTTATCAAACTGCCCTATTGACAATTCACCTTGAGAATAAAGATGATTTATCCGCGATAAGGTCGGGAAACGCTCAATAGGAATTGACACTCTTTTAGCTTGCTGTCTAAGCGCAGCCTCAAGTTTCGATAGCGTATCTTTTTAACTCGATGATATAGCCTTCGTTGGGTGATTTTCTCACAATTAAATCAGGATGATATGACCCTAAATCGAAGGGAAGGTCTTTACCACGAGGCGCAAAAATGATTTCATATCCCTGTTTCCTATATTTATCTACTATTTTGGATGCAATGGCTTGTTCAGTATCAAAACTCATAATAAATCTTTTCCTATGATATTTCCCTATAAAGCCAAGTGCCAACAAAATAAAGTAGAGTGTGTTGAAGAACGAAACCCAATATAAAATTTGCATTATTGGGCTTCGTTTGTTCAATTACTTCACATTAGTAATTAGTTCCTCAAATTCCTTAATCTCTTTAATAGAAGGAAGAACGCCTATCTCAAGATTATACTCACGTTTTTCTCCCGGCTGGAGGAATTGGAGCGTTCCGTTTGCACGCTCTTTACCACGCCCTTCCACAAGACAGTTAGCAGGCTCCATACCAACAACGTAAGCGCCTTCTCCGTTCATCTTCCATTCAATAAATCTTGGCAATTGACTTTTAAGGTACTTTACATAGAACCCAAATCCTTGCCCATTATTGAACGCTTTATTGACGAGGGCGGAGTATGCG
>JAPLFT010000224.1 GCA_026390535.1 Pseudomonadota bacterium | reverse complement strand
GCGGCTAATACGCAAGCTCCTAAGAAAGCCACAAATGGAGGGGGGTCTATACGCAGATAGCTATCCCACCACCTATCTGTTTCTGCAAATACGCTCATGCAGGGATAACAAGTTTCATTTGATTTTTGCCTTATCGCAATTACGAAATCGTCTTCAGGCAGATCTACAAAACTATTATAACTATTATAATTTTTAGCTATTTCGATCAAAGAATCACTATCAAGCGCAAGACTAACTTGACAACCAGAATTTAATTCGTTGAAAAAATGACGGGAAACAATCTCGTTCCATTCGTTATATAGCATGTTAATTCACCCTATTAGCAGCGTTTATAAGACATCTGATAATATACGGTAAAGCTCGGCCGCTATAGCTTCCGCCCATAAAGGAGGAAAAGCATTGCCCACAAGTCTGCAATTGATGGTTTGGCTCTTAATAAACCGGAAATTATCTTTAAGGCTCTGCAAACGCGCAGCTTCACGAATTGTAATAGAACGCGATTGCTTATAATGCAGAAACCTTCCGCAACCTGGATTCATAAAACCGCATGTTATGGTGCGAGATAACCCGCGAGGATGAAGACGACCGTATGCCTGTGAGAAATACCTTTGATCTTTTGTGTCGAAACCAGGCTTGCCGCCTACTGGAACTTTGGACCATTCTCCAATACTCTTCAAATTATGTTTTCTGCGTGAATGTGAATGCACGCTATCGCTTCCACAGCGCATTTTATATTGATATTCGGTCACAGCGTCGCAGTCGGACTTGTATAGAATAGGTTCTTCATTTTGCGACCAAGCCGGTTCTGGCAAATCGTCCAGAGCATCTCCAACAGTTACAATAGGAGAAAGTACACTTAATTCCATCTCGTTTTTCTGTAGCAACCTTTCGACATCTCCAGTCGCTATCCGCAGGGTGTCCGGATAAAATCCAAATATGGAAAAACCATCGTATGAACAGGGCATGACAAAGCGTTGATTTGCATAATCAAATACTTCTCTACAACCTACATGCGTTATCGGCGGGGGGGTTGGGGATACTGAAAGAGTTTTGTCTATTCCTATTGCGATAGCACGTTGCCTGGTTTGCGGTAATCCATAAAGTGCTGCATTAAGAACCCCAGACCAAATTGAATAACCGGCTTCGTCCAACTCTATAATCAATTCTTGAAAAATATTGCTATATATAACTCTTGGCACATTTTCAAATACAAAGAACCTAGGACGAAGCTCTTTAGTAATCCGTAGGAAGTCCTTAATTCTCCTATTTCGCTCATCTTGAGAATCTCGCTTGCCGGCAGGACTGAAACCTTGACAAGGAGGACATCCTAAAATTCCACAAATATCTTTTCCATCTGCAATATTCCGTAATTGCTTAGTTGCTAAGAACTGGGCATCCTTGGTTAAATAAACTTTATCTTGGAAGTTTTCGCAATAAGTATCTCGGCTATCAAGATCAATGTCAGTTAGCGCGATAGCTTCAAAACCTCCATGAGTCTCAAAGCCTTGAGACATCCCGCCAATACCTGCAAATAATTCAACAAAAAAAAGCTTCTTCATGTTTGACTAATTCTACCGACTATACCATGTATTACAAGCGGACCAACTTTTGAATGCTTATCAACGGATATAATAACGAAGATTTAAATTTTAACGAAGTATAATGGTAGATAATTCCTATTACGCAGAGTAAGAAGATTAATTAATGTAGTCCACAAACATTTATTTTATGGTCATCCACTCGTCTATTATAAAACCCGCATTCTATGCGGGTCATTGACTGCCATTTTTGACTTAATCGGTTTTATGAACAGTCTTTTGAACAACTGGTTTGTGCATTAAAAACGGCAAAAACCGTTTATTTATTGATGTTTTTTCGGAACTTATTTCCAATAATGTCCATTGTATATAAATTTTTTGCTCAATAACCAAAATAGCTAAATGGTTAAGTCATCAATGTTAGTATAAGAAGTTTTAGATGATAGGTCAATAAGAATCTATGGGTAATTTGTTTTATACGGCACTTTTCACTTTCTTTTCTCGTCTAGCTGACAGATTATCATTCAATAATGGAGAACAAAAATAACATAACTTTCTTTGCTGTAACCAACTATCGGGATATAAGAAAGAGGTTTGGGATTAAAGAAAAAAATCGTAGAGGACATATTTACATTGTTGGTAAGACTGGAACTGGCAAGTCAACCCTGATGGAAAACATGGTCATTTCTGACGTAAACGATGGACATGGTTTAGCACTGATTGACCCCCATGGCGATCTGACTGAGGCTGTTTT
>JAPLFT010000159.1 GCA_026390535.1 Pseudomonadota bacterium | reverse complement strand
ACTCTTTGAGATTCCGGTATCAAACCCTCTATAACAACGAATAACATTGCTCCTGCAGAAAAGAACAACGCATATGGTAACAAAGAATTAATATAAATAACGAATGCGGCACCCACCATAGCGGCAAGAGGTTCAACAAGTCCGGAGTATTGCCCCAGCATAAAGCTCTTCCACCTTTTTAATCCTTCTCTACGTAAAGGAAGTGAAACGGCCGTTCCCTCAGGAATATCCTGTATACCTATACCCAGAGTAAGCGCCAACGCAGCTCCCAATGTTGCTGTTTTAGCGCCTGAGGCCAGGGCACCAAAAGCTATACCAAGAGCAAGGCCTTCCGGTATATTATGTATAGTTATAGCCACAACGAGTAACATACTCCTACGCCAGGAGGAACTTCCACCCTCTGGCCTATCATGGAACAACCCCGGATGTATGTGCGGCAGAAACCGATCGAATATCCTCATAAATATTCCGCCTGACATAAAGCCAACAGAGGCTGTGATCCAGGTCGTCATACCCATTTGCCTTGCCATCTCAAAACCCGGCATAAGCAGTGACCAAAAACATGCGGCCAGCATGATGCCTGCAGAAAATCCCAGCATGGCATCCAAAAGTTTTCTGTTTATTTTTTTTGTTCCTAAGACGACGGATGCACCAACGGCGGTCATAAACCATGTAAAAATACCTGCGACCAGAGCCTGTAATATCGGATTGAGTCCTAAAAAATATGTTCGCATTTATTCCTCCGCATAAAATCTTATTCCCAATCTTTGTAGTGGTCAACGCAGTATTGTTTTTAACCTGAAAAGTGATACATATAAAAAGATATCTCAAACATAAGGAGGTTTATTTTGAAGACCGGTCATCAAACAAGATTGTTCGTATTTGGAGATATAAACGGTTTTTTTGGTCTTATGTTCGACAACATTGCTGTACTTTCTTTTCTTGCCGGAATACTGATATTCGTGTTTCAGTTCCCGGCGGATATCGTCTATAAAAAAATGTTCCCGGGGACTGCGTTTGGAGTCCTCTTTGGGGATCTGGCTTATACGTGGATGGCTTACAAATTAGCAAAAAAAAATAAAAACCCAAATGTAACGGCTATGCCTCTTGGTCTTGACACACCATCAACAATAGGTATCGCACTGGCTGTGTTGGGGCCGGCATTCATTGCAATGAAAGCCAGGGGAATGGATCCGCACTCAGCGGCAATGATGACATGGTATATCGGCATGGCCACAATGGTGATGATAGGAATATTAAAACTTGTTCTCTCATTTGCAGGAGGATGGGTGCAAAGGATAGTACCTCAGGCCGGACTTCTTGGATCAATTGCAGGTATTGCACTTGTTCTTATAGGGTTCATACCTCTCGTCGACATATTCGGAATGCCTGTTGTTGGAATGGTCGCTATAGGACTTATACTTTATAATCTGGTTGCTCATATAAAACTCCCGTTTAATCTTCCAGGCGTTTTTATGTCCGTTCTTTTGGGAACAGTCTTATATTATATTCTTGGTCATTACGATCTTCTTGGATTCGTTTTCTCTATTCCAAAACCGGAATTTCATTTTGGACTTCCTATACCTACACTCGGTTTTATGAGTGGAATTCATGAAGCACTTAGATATTTACCTATCGCTATTCCTTTTGGTCTTTTAACTGTAGTCGGAGGTATTAACGTTACAGAAAGTGCCAGGGTGGCAGGTGATGATTACAACACAAAGAACATCCTTTTGGTAGAGGCTGTTGCGACTCTTATAGCAGGTGTTTGTGGCGGCGTCGCCCAATCCACTCCATACATAGGACATCCGGCGTATAAAAAGATGGGGAGTAAACTGGGTTATACTCTTCTGACCGGTTTATTTATCGGATTAGGCGGTATGCTGGGTTATGTATCTTTTATAGTAGAGTTGATCCCCCGTGCAGTACTTGCCCCTATATTGGTATTCGTCGCTATTGATATTATGTCACAGGCATTCCTGGCATGTCCTGCAAAACACGCACCAGCGGTCGCGTTTGCATTTTTTCCCACCATGGCAAGATTAATGCAGATAAAATTATCTAATACCGCGGTCGTAGCCCAGGAGACCTTTGAAAAATTAATGACTACCATGGTAAAGGGGCTTCCGGAACTTCAGGTAACCGTTGCATTAGGGAACGGATTTATTTTAACTGCTATGTTATGGGGCGGAATGCTCGCTGCTCTCATAGATAAAAAACTCAGGCAGTGTATAACATATCTACTTATACTGGCGTTCTTTACGTTCTTTGGCATTATACATTCGGCGATGCCGGACGGTAATATGTATTTTCCATGGATGCTGAATAATACGTCTAGGATGATTCCGTATCAATTTACAACGGCATATCTGGTGCTTGCGGGATTATTTCTGTTATTATCTTTTACAAAAGAAAGCAGAGAAAATTTTAAACCTTATTAGAGGAAAAGATCCCATGAAGTTTAAATTTTATTTGTTAATGATCTTGGCTCTTTGCTTTTTATTTATGTATTCATGCTCACATACGTCCGATTACATGAAAGATTCTCTGCAGGGCATGAAAGATTATCAGGAGTATGGATCCGGATGTAGTACTAATTACACTCATACGAACACCGGCGATAACAGTTATCTTAGAAAATGTAAGTGATAAAAAGTGAATAAAATATATTTTCCAAGTTTAAATGGGTTAAGGTTTATAGCAGCCTCCCTGGTAATGATCTATCATGTTGAATTCTTGAAAGTAAGGTTTGGCCTTAAAAATTATGCATCTGTTCCATTTTTTAATATAATCGGTCCATTAGGTGTAATTCTATTTTTTGTATTGAGTGGGTTTTTGATAACATATCTTCTGTTGTCCGAACAAAACAAAACCAATACTATTTCCATCAA
The DNA here is from genome assembly GCA_026390535.1 of Pseudomonadota bacterium. GTDB lineage: Bacteria > Bdellovibrionota > JAFGOL01 > JAFGOL01 > JAFGOL01 > JAPLFT01. Next base: position 1,386 of record JAPLFT010000159.1, on the reverse strand, counting down.
AGATTTTTATATCCGAAGAATTTTGAGAATATGGCCATTGTATTTTTTTATCGTCGGAATAAGTTTCTTTGTAATTCCGAAGATATCATTTTTTGACGTAGGTACATATTTGATGGATATACATAATAATTTTGGAAAAATGATCATTCTGTATTTTGCCCTTCTTCCCAACCTAGGTTTTGCACTTTTTGGCAATACACTATATATATCACAATGCTGGTCTGTAGGTGTTGAAGAGCAGTTTTATCTTATTTGGCCTGTATTAATGAAAAAAATAAAAAATAAAGAAACTCTTTTCTACTCTATAATCGGCGGATATCTCTTTATAAAAGTAATCGCTTTTAATTTGGTGGCAATTCTTTTTTTCCCGGATAGAGATCCATACAAACCCTGGATATTGTTCCATATGACCAGTATTGATTGTATGGCGATCGGCGGACTTTTTGCACTTTATTTGTTTAGAAAAGATAAAATATTAACATTCCTTTTTAATAGAACTCTGCAATTTATAACGCTGATCGCATTATGTACGTTAATCGGTTTTGGTATTGAAATCCCAAAAGTAAATTTTGAAGTTTATGCTGTGCTGTTTGGAATCTTGATATTGAATTTAGCAGGAAATCCAAAAGCCATAATAAGTCTGGAAAATAAAGTTTTTAATTACCTGGGGAAAATATCTTATGGTTTATACATGTATCAGGTAATCACAATTATAATAACACTCAAGGTATTAAATCTTTTGGGAATGAATAACATATTGCTGCAACATATCTCCAGTTTTGCAGTAACAATAATTGTTGCAGGCTTATCCTACAGATTTTATGAAAGTTATTTTATTAATATGAAAGTAAAATTCTCAAAAATAATCAGTGGAGACAATGCATTTACAGCTGTTGCTAACATGTTTGTTAAAGACAAAAGACCTGTTCCAGCCACAGAGTCGGACAGAAAAATATAATCAAGGATTTTGTATCACTGATTTAATTTATTAATTATAATTATAAGAGATTTATACATTAATACAAAGTAAAATTTAGCTTGTGTTCTTTTATCGTTTTTTATATATTGTATTAAATTTTTCCATATAGTTGCTGGAGGATTTAAATGAGAGTTCTATTTTCCAGATCAGTAATAGTTTTAGTCTTATCTGTCTTATCCTTTCATATAAATTCAAAAGAGCCAGAATTTGAAACATTCAAAACAAAAGGGTTAGAAATAAGAAAATTAATGGGTATTATCCCAACAAGCGACTGGAAAAAATACGTTTCATGGGTAAAAGGCGGGGAAGATACAGACATCAATACTTACGACCCAGATACCACAGTAACAAGGGTTTTATGCATGTATCCTGAGGGGTTTCGCGGTAAGGTAATATTATGTTTCTTT
>JAPLFT010000177.1 GCA_026390535.1 Pseudomonadota bacterium | reverse complement strand
AAAAGAACTTACATTGGATTTTTCAAAATACCTTGGGGATATTTTGAATAAACAAGGCTATGAGATTAAATATATGAGGGACAATAACGATACTAAGCTCAGCCTCAAGGAAAGAATAGACAAAGCTAACACAAGCGGAGCAAAGATCTTTATCAGCATTCATGCTAATTCTTCCGCGACGGATAAAACGGCAAAGGGTGTGGATATCTTTTATATGAGTGAGGAGGCAGAGGATAATTATTCAAAGATAGTCGCTCAACAGGAAAATAAATTTTTTGAAAAGCAAAAAGCGGACGACGATGCAGGGAATATTATAAATTCCATGCTGGTCAATGGACATATAAAAGAGGGTGCAAAGCTTGCAAGTGAGATCTCTGCAAAATTATCGGACAAGAATATAAACCGCGGCGTAAAAAAAGCGCCTTTTGCGGTGCTTTCCGGCCCGACTATGCCGTCGATATTGATAGAGATAGGCTTCATGTCCAATTCAGAGGATCTCAAAAGGATCGCATCGCCGTCGGAAATGAAAAGCTTGGCATCAAAAATAGCGAGTGGTATAAACTCGTATCTTAGTAGTTATAAAGGGAGTTAATGATGAGAAACGATGACAGAATGTCCAATCAGATAAGAAAACTTACTATAGATCCTTTTTACCTTACGACCATTCCTCATAGTGTCCTGATATCGACGGGTAATACGCGGGTTCTTTGCTGTGCCACGTTGGATAAGGTATTTCCCAGTTGGCTTAAGGGTCAGAGCAAGGGCTGGATTACGGCGGAATATGGGATGCTTCCCAAAAGTTCTATAGAGAGGATACAGAGGGAAAGAAAAACAGTTTCCGGTCGTACTCAGGAGATACAGCGTCTTATCGGCAGAAGCCTTAGGGCATCCATTGATCTTACCAAGCTTGGAGAAAAACAGATAATGATAGACTGTGATGTGATCCAGGCCGATGGTGGAACACGTACAGCAAGCATTACCGGTGGTTTTGTCGCACTCAATATTTTGATAAATGATATGTTGATGAAGGGTGATCTGAAAGAAAATCCCATAATAGAGAATGTATGTGCGATAAGTGCGGGGATAGTAGATAACGAGGCGGTTCTGGACCTTAATTACAAGGAAGATGCAGCGGCCGAGGTTGATATGAATATGGTAATGACTGCATCTTTAAAACTGGTGGAAGTTCAGGGCACCGGAGAGGGAAAGACTTTTTCAAGAAAAGAACTGGATAATATCCTGGACCTTGGGGAAAAAGCGATTCCTCAGATAGTCAAGGCACAGAACGAGGCTGTTGCTCTGTGGGTGGATGCAGCAGTTAAAGAGACTTAAATGAATCTATCGCGGGGCATATTACTTGCCACATCCAATAAGGGTAAATTAAAGGAGATAAGGCAGATCCTTGGCGAGGTTGTGCATGTGCAATTTTATACTCTGTCCGACGTAAATGCCGAAAATTTTGATGTTGAGGAGAACGGGAAAACATTTAAAGAAAATGCCCTCATAAAGGCAAAGGCCTATGCGGAGAAATTCGGTTTTGTAACGCTGGCCGACGATTCCGGGCTTGAGGTAGATTATCTAAAAGGTGCTCCAGGGGTGAAAAGTGCAAGATATGCGGGAACTGGCGCTAAAGATTCGGATCTCTATAATAAGGTGCTGAAAGAACTTAAAGGTGTTCCATCAGAGAAGAGAACGGCAAGATTTAAGTGTGTAATATGTCTATATGACCCTGAAGATGTTTCTTATATTTTTTCCGAAGGTGTGTGTGAAGGTGTTATTTCGACAATTCCGGCTGGAAGTAATGGTTTTGGATATGATCCCGTTTTTATCCCTGATGGTTTTGCTCCAAAAACTATAGCAGAGCTTGATCCTAAGATTAAGAATTCTATAAGCCATAGGGGTAGGGCACTTGAAGCGTTAAAGTCAAAACTGTTGCAGAATTAAAGAATCATTAAAAAATCACTTGATTCAGTCGTACCTTTCAGGTTATTACCGATAGTGGAAAGATGGGTGAGCGGTTGAAACCGGCGGTCTTGAAAACCGTTGAGGGCGTAAGTCCTCCGGGGGTTCGAATCCCCCTCTTTCCGATTTCCCTATTAACGATGAGCTTACTGCGCAATACTGTGCAAAGAATTATAAAATATCTTGCACAATGATGCACAGTAGTGTATTATTTAGTTATGATATCTTACAAAATTACAGATGAACTAACAAAAAAACTGAAACACATCAGCGAATTAGCTGTGGGAAAGAAAGCCTTTGTAGAATCACTGGATGCTTCGTGCAGAGAAGCTATTCACAGATATGCAAAGATCAGCTCCATTGGTGCCTCCACAAGAATAGAAAATGCGGTGCTAACGGACACAGAAATTGCATGGGTAGATGAGACGTTGAAGCGTGATTCTAGACCAAGTGCTTTCAGCAAGGAACAGCAATATATAGTAAATAAACTTTCCAAAGAGAAAGAAAGAAGCATAGAGGAAGTAGTCGGTTACAGAGATCTTTTGCTTATAGTATATGACCAAGCACAGGAGCTTTTTCCGTTAACAGGAACTGCGGTAAGAGGATTTCATAAAGAACTGCTTCAATATTATCCCAAGGCAAAACACTACCTGGGCAATTACAAGAAAGTGCCAAACAGTGTCGTTGAAAGGATATTGGAAACAGGAAAGACTCGTGAGGTTTTAAGAACTGCTGAGCCTGGTCCTATTACCGATGCCGCCATGAGTGACTTGCTTGAATGGTATAATGAAACAGTTGCCGTTTATCCATGGTGTGTTGCTGTAGCAGTAGAATTTGTGTTTAGATTTTTAGCCATACACCCGTTTCAAGATGGGAATGGTCGTCTAGGAAGAGCATTGTTTTATCTCGTATTGTTGCAGTCCAATGATGAAGGACTTAAAGCGACGGTTCCTTATATCTCTATCGACAGACAAATTGAAAAACACAAAGAAGAATATTACATGGTTTTACGTAAATGTTCTGGGGGAAAGTTCCTGAACGATCCTCGGAAATATAAATACGAATATTTTCTTAACTTCATGATAAAGATCTTAAAAGCATCTTTGGGAAATGATATTGATTACTATGTAAGTCGTTATAACTCATATGTGGCTCTTTCAGATACTGCTCAAAAGGTGTTAAAATGCTTCAAGGAACACCCAGAACAGAGACTACAAACAAAAGATATTATGAAATTAACAGGTATCCCAAGAAGGTCTGTTATTCATTCCATTAACGTACTTTCAAAAGCAAGCTTTTTACAGAAAAAAGGATCTGGTCCTACGATTAAATATCAGCTTACTTTTTAAATCTGTGTGCTTTTTGTGTGCGTGGACTCATTATATAGGATTAAATCTGATTAAAAATGATGAAAATGTGGGGTAGGGCAGCTGTTTATCATTCCTGGGGAATCCTTGACGGATCATTCTATAAGTACTATCCCGTAGTAGTTATCTTTACACTTTGTATTTTTGACCACTTCTATTGGGTATCCATTCCTTCGTGCAGTCTCATAAACATCTATTCCGCAAGATTCCATTGATGGGCGGGTTTTTTCAGTATGCCTGCAGTTATCAAGGGAACAATCCTTGCATAGACGGCAAGGACCTGCGCCAAAACCAAGCGCTTTATAATACCCAGAAAGAAATATCTCTCTTTCCAGTTTAACGATGGTCTTAGTTATACTTCCTTTATTTGTATTATGAATCAATATTGCTTTTTTATAACAGTCTATTACCTTCCGTGTCTCTTCAGGCTTTGGTGTATAAGGCGGACAACAGAGATTACTTCCATATCCATCACAACCAAACTGGCATTTCATTCGTACCCAGGCTGCGGTGATGATCGTTTTAGCGTCAATGATCTTTGCTTCTTTAGCTCCCAGAACTACTGCCTTTTTGGTAAAGATTTCATACTTGATCTTTTTTATCATAATATATTTATTATATCATTTATGCTTATACCGCTATATCTATATCCACCATTCCTTTAGAAACCTTAACTGGACTAACTATTGAGATTTAATTTAAGATAAGTACTATAATAATATTGACAAAAATACTATTATATTATATAATGCTATAAATATAAACCACATCTTTGGTACTTCAAAGCAAGGAGTGGGAGGGGGCAATGAAGAATTTTTTTAGATATACTTCTATATTATCGTTTTTAATTTTATTTGCATCATGTGCTAGTGGTATCCACCATGCAAAACATTGGACCAATCAAACAGATAACAATACAGGCACGCCCGGCGATAATTCTTCTGTGGCTCAACTGCAGGTTGAAGCTCCTACTATGGACATTGATACAGGAAGTTATTCTCTAGATATAAATATAACAATAAATTCTGCTACACCAGGTGTAGCGATCTATTATACTACAAATGGTCAGGATCCTACTACAGCCTCTGATATTTATTCGGCCCCTATTTCAATTAAAGGAGATGGTACGAGTAAAACGATAAAGGCGTTAGCTGTAAAAGACGGGATGTCTAACAGCAATGTTGTAAACAAAAATTATGTTATAAATTACAGCAAAGTTTCTACACCATCTATAAGTCCAACGGCTGGAACATATAGTAATGATCAAAATATAGTGATTACTTGTTTAACTGAAGGTGTAGAAATTCATTACACTATAGATGATACGACTCCTTCAAGCTCTTCTCCTCTTTATACAAGGCCATTTACAGTTTCTTCGACGGTTACTGTAAAAGCTATTGCCTTGAAGAGCCAGATGTCAAATAGCGATGTTTCTACTGATGCTTATGCTGTTGTAACACCTGTAATTCCTGGTCTTACGTGTGACGATCTTAAGGCAATCAATCAAATCCTCTTTATCACATTTACGTATGACAAAAAATATGACCTGAATAATGACGGTGAGATAACAATTCAAGACAAGTTGATAATTGAAAGGAACCTGCTGGAAAATAATGCTGCTTGTGTTACTGTCTTAAGGACTTGTGATGATTTACAGGCTGTAAAGGATCAAATACAGAACTGGAGTGAAGTGCAGGCTTTTGCTTCTGTCGCATATTTTGAAACAATAAAATCGGCTATTGCATACTCTATAATTTTTAATGAATCCGGTCAAAATTGTGCGAATGACTTTAATACCGGTTCATTTGTAGGCGATGTTAATAAAAATGGTTATTTGGAATGTAACGATCCCGTGTATATAGAGAGATATGTTGCCGGATTATCTGTAGATCCTTTTGAACCTCTTTTAGCGGATATTAATGCCAGCCATACTTTCACCGCGTTAGACGCTCTTCTCGACAAGATAGTGTTAATTGCTTTGTTTACTAACTATATGGACAACTTAGGTGAGTGCCCGCAATGATTGCCTCAAGCTAGAATCTCTGTTTAGGTGGTACGTTATGTGGAAGAAAAGTTTAATGAGTTTGATTGGAATACTTGTGATGACCTTGATATTGTCGTCTTGTGAGCTTATTCGCCACAGGAATTCAAATGTAGATGTAAGTGGCAGCGGTAACGACAATAATAGCAGCGATAGCAATAAAAGCAGCTACAACAATAATAGTGTAAAAGATATCACGGTGTTTACTATATTAGATATAAATGGAACTATAGGTGAAGATACAATAGAATTAACAATACCCGAGGAAGAGGAACTTGCTTCGTTAACACCAATTATAACCATCACAGGGGCAAGTATAAATCCTGCATCCGGCATAGCACAGAATTTTACGAATCCGGTAACTTATACCGTCACAGCAATAGATGGCACAATAAAAAATTATACAGTGACGATAACAGCACACGTATATAATCTCAGAGATATCGGTCCTGCCGGTGGATGGGTTTTTTATGATAAAGGCTCATATTCGAATGGTTGGAGATATCTGGAGCAACAGCCCAGTAATATAGGTGCTACAGTACCGGCATGGAGTGATGTAACGAATATATTAATCGGGACAGACACGGCAGTGGGATCAGGTCAGGCAAATACTAACCTCATTATAGCCCAATCCGCAAACAGCGCCGCACAGTCGTGTGCTAATCTATCGGTTACTAATGGTTCAACTATTTACGACGATTGGTTCTTGCCATCAAGAGATGAACTGGGTCTGATATATACAAATCTTGCAACCTACGGTGCAGGCGGAACGTACGGCGGATGTTTTTATTGGAGTTCCTCTGAGTATGATGCAAACCAGGCATGGCTTCAGTACTTAGGCGGGACACATGCCGGCGACATAGGTGAATATGGAAAGCAGGGCTTGGGCTGTGCCTATTTGCGCTGTATCAGGACTTTTTAACTATTTAACAATCACTGCCAAGAAACCAAGGCGGTGGTGGTCCACCGTTGGGAGCTACTTCAACAGTCACAACATAATTTGTATGTGATCCATCCGCTGCAAATACTGTGTATGTTACAGGATTCGTAAAATCATTATGAGTTACTCCACTTGTTTGTTGACTATTGCCAATAAATACTGCTGCTCCATCAGTTGTAAAACCAGCGATAAGATCTAATACGTTAGTTCCATAATATAGTGCTACAAATATGTTTGTTGTAGCAACTGGCGAGCCTCCACCAACAGGAGTTACGCTCATCACCCCTTTCCTACATACATTATGAGTGAAACCAGTAGGATAAGTTGTAGTAGTTAAGGTGAATTCTGTAATTGCTTTCGTGCTGCTGGAATTTGCTATACTGACATGAACTGTATATGTTTTTGTTGTGCCATCTATTGCTGTGACTGTATAGTCTACAGGAACCATAAAATTCTGAGCCAAACCGTTAGGGGGATTTATACTTGCCCCTGTATGGACTATAGACGGAGTTAGATTATCCAGAGTTGCAGGATCTGTTCCGTGTGGCAGATAGACGTATATAGATAATGTTGATTCATCTATTGTTGTTGATTCTGAGATCACTGTTCCAACAATAGAAAAACTCGTGATATCTTTTGCAGAGGTAACATCGGTCGTTTTTCCTGAAGGACTGGCCGACGGATTAGTTACAGAATTATTAGCCCCGCAGTTTACAAGAAGAAAAGAAATAAGAAACACAGAAATTAAAGTATAGATTTTTTTCATATTATATAACCTCCTTTAGGACATTTGGAATTTACACGACTTGCAGTAATAATCAACTGGGTATTTACCCCAGATTTGTAAACAGTATTTAGAACAATTATTAGCATTATGTCAAGGAAAAAATTACATTAATATTGCTTTTTTAACAACGTATACATGTATCTATGGTATATAAGCACATTACCCCACATACCGCATATGGAGAATAGATTAAAAATAGAAGACAAATATAAATGAAATATACCACAGGGAGGTCCTTATGAATGTAAAAGAAGCTCTTCAGGTTTTGGAAAATGCCGCAGCCAGCGATGTAAATGATGTAAAGCAAATATTTTCCTCCGAATACAAGCACCTTAAAAAGGCGATAGCTGCCCATGCTCCTCATGCGGTGTGGGACGAGCTAAAACATGCCAAGGGAGCTGCATTAGATTTTACCGTGGACAAGGCAAAAGATGTGGATAAATCGGTACATGAACATCCATGGCATTACATCGGTGGAGCAGCTCTTCTTGCCGGAATGATAGGATTCCTGTTTGGAAGGAGCACTAAGTAATTGTGGAATATAATAGGATCATTTATTGATCAAATAACATTGGGTATAAAGGTTCGTCTCCTGACGATACTTTTAAAAATAATATCCGGTCTTAGGATCTTAATTCTACTGATGGTTGCTGTTATCGTTTCGGCTATTATGAGCATGATCTCCGCGTTCGTCGGTATTATGTATGCTATACATCAGTATGTTACTAATGGTCACATCGTTTTTGACGGTGTTATCATTTTTTGCATAGTTGTTTTCGCTATATTTTTATTTATATTTTTGATGCTTATGTGCGAAAAACGCTGGATTAAGATGCTGAAAATAGATCGCATGATACTCGAAGCTATTAATAAAGACTGCCGGTAATATTTATTCAAGGGTTATAGCTGTAACGGGGCATATATTTGCGCATAGACTGTAACCCATGCAGGT
>JAPLFT010000371.1 GCA_026390535.1 Pseudomonadota bacterium | reverse complement strand
TGGGAACCTTTACCAATTCACAAAACGTGCTAATCAATCTGTCCACATTAACTTCTGACATTCTTTTATCCTCCAATTTTAAATATAGTTTAGTTTTTACGTCGAAATAATCCGATAGTCCAGAAAAAATAAAATCATTTTTTATGCATTTCATTTTTGGAATAAAATTATTTCAAAAACGATGAACTAAAAATGTTGCAGATAAAAGAAATCATCGAGTAATAAGGATAAATAAAAATTAGTAAATAAATTTAAAAATATCTCAATTATAAATTTTATTTATATGTTTTTTCTATTGTACAATCTCTGTCTTCGTAAACAACGACAAAAACTTGTAGCCCTGGGCCTCGATTGCTTCTCTGCCACCCTCTTCGCGGTCTACGATGGAGATGATACCGAGGATGTTTAGGCCGTGTTCTTTTGCGCGGTCGCAGGACTTTAGGGTGGAGCCACCGGTGGTAACTACATCTTCCAGTATTACAACCTTAGAACCTGCCGGGATGTTCTTTGTGCCCTCTATCCACTGGCCGGTGCCATGTCCTTTGGGTTCCTTCCTTATGTAAAAGGCGTGGATGGGTTTTCCTTTCATATAGCTTATTACAGACGTTGCGGAAGACAACGGATCTGCACCCATCGTTATCCCTCCAACTGCTATAGCATCCTTAAATTCAGTGGCAACAAGCTCGTTTAAAAGCGTACCTATAAGGTAGGCCCCCCTGGAGTTTAACGATGTCTGTTTTGTATCAATGTAAAAATCGGAGGGTTTTCCGCTTGCAAGAATTACGTTCCTTTTCTCGTAAGATAATTCCCTTATGAGCCCTTTTAGCTCATTCCATTCTTTCCTGTTTTTCAGATTCAATTTAGCACCCCTTTTTAATTTTTTATTTTCGGGTTTATTCTGTTGCTCAAAGCCTATTTATCATATGAGCTTAACTGCTCAAAGCTTATTCCTAGCATATTATATTGCTCTGAGTTTACCTGTTTATCCAAGCATATTTGATCGTTCTGAGATTACTTGTTATCTAAGCCTACTCTGTTGCTCCCAGCTTACTACGCATATCACGGATCTGTTCTTCCATCATAGCCTTTATAGTTAATTCTGCCGGAGTACTTGATGGCACAGGAGCAGTAAGTCCTGAACTCTTCACATCGCTTCCAGTACCGGAACTTCCTCCAGAACCTCCGTAATAGCCAGAGCCCTGATTAAACCTTGGAGCATCTGTGTTAGTATTTTTATATTTTCCATATACACTATCGTCCGGTTTTGGAGCGGCCTTATTCTCAACCCCTGAACCCGGCGCTGATGGACTTCCGCCCCCGGCTGGAGTTCCTGTTCCAGCTGCATCTTTTTTCTTGGTTTCAGGTGTGGTTGCCGCCGGAGTCGTCGGTGTAATTGTTGGCGGTATATAATTTATTGACGAGTTGTTCCTAGTCGGTGTAAGGCCCGTAAAACAATTCCTTATATCGGAATTTGATACAAGCCCCGGCGACTGTGCATTAACGTTGATAAGGTCAAAACATTTATTCCTGTTCAATAGAGAACTCGTTACGTTCATCAGGCATATTTGATACAGGGTCATCTGTTCTGATTGTCCTGAATATGGATTGGTATATGCCTGTGTGTTCGTATATATTGGATCACAAGTAATACATTTCTGGTATGTCTTATATTGTTCAGAACTAGTATCAAGACTACTTATATCGATATCCCTTAAGTAGCACAGATCGTCTTTTTTGCCCCACGTCCAACCGAATATTATCTCCCTGTTCGTCCTGCACGGCACTTGCTGCATCAGACACAGATCTTTTTGATAATTACAATCCATAGATGAGCACTGGTTCGCCCTTGCTGTTATTTCCTGCAATTCCAGCTGTGCCTTGAGTCTTGCAGAATCCAATTTTGCCTGTTGGCTCTGCATATAATATGAAAGTGCAAGTATGCCCAGCTTACTGGTAGCGTCGCTTGACAACCATCTGCCAAAACCACCGCCACGAGCCTTCTTCTCCTTTGGTGTATTTGGCGTATAATTATTACCCAAAGCAGCATCATTTAAATAATCAGTAGGATGATTAAGAGCGGCGTTTATAGTAGATAATGAAGACAAATAATTAGAAGAAAAAGCAGAAACAGAGTTCGCTTGATTGTACCCGGTCTGCAATCCGTCTTTTGTTACAAAGTAATAGACATTATCAGCACTGGTTATAGGAGCACCTATGCCTTCAGCATATAGCGAAGGAATAATAAATCTACCGATAGTATTTATGTTGTTCATATTTAATTTTATTAGTGGTGATGTCGCAGATATCTCGTTGGCTAATACCCATTTTTCAGGTAATAGCTTTGATTCAGGTGTAATACCAAAGCCAATATGATCAGCTAGGGCGTAGAAAAATACGGGTAATCCCATAAACATATTGGATTTTATTTCAGACGTAGTAAAAGCCTTCATTTTGAAGACAGATTTTACTTCATCTGCATATACTTTATTAAAGCCCGTAGTATTGGTGTTTTCTGGAAGTGCCGCTTTCACAAATTTAAAAAAATACGACTCCGTATAAGTCGGTTCTTCTAATCGCGATAACCTGGCAAGTAACCCAGGAAAGTCCTTATTTGTTTTTGTTTTATCTTCATAATACGTCTTATATTTTTCAGAGAAATTTTTGACAAAAGTCATATAATTTCTATCTTCAATCTGCATATTATTAAATTTTTGGGGACAATATTTTGCAATGGCTACTAATTTATCAAATGTTGTAATACTACCATTAATACTTTTAGAAGCAGCATTGTCCTTATTGGGGCCATAAAACCCAAGAACGGCTTGGCCCGTTATTACGTCCTTAATCGTTGGATCGTCTGGTCATTATAAATAAAGAGGTGATTTGTTTTCTCTTCACCCTCACCAACGGTTGCATATACAACAGCAATGGAGCAATATTTAGCGTTTGTATCTCTTTGAGCATTTGAAATGGAGTCTATTATTGCTTTAGTGTATTTCTTATCTTTGGATCTAAAAAAACCACAATCAAAAGAATCAACACGTGACGTTATTTTTATACTTTTAAGATCAGTAGTATCTGACAAACCCAAACTTTTTATTAAAAAACTATCTTTTTGCTCTAATAGATAATTAAAATTATCTATTATTTTTTTGTGTTCCGGGGATATAGATTCAGAAGAAAAAACATTTACATTTTTCGTGGCTTTGGGCTGTACAGTCTCTAAGTTAGCCTTTTGCATTTTTTCGTTTAATGCATTTATTCTATTTATATCAGCATCTCTTTCATATGAGTTCTTTGTTCCCATGTAGACGCCGTCTTTTCTCATATACTGAGAATATTCATCAGGTACCTGTATATACCCGGCAATATAAAAATCACTTCTAGGAACACATACTCCCTTTTCTTTTTCCTTTATCTTTTCTGTTCCATTTTCCAATACTTTTTCCGTTATTTTGCCCAAAT
>JAPLFT010000200.1 GCA_026390535.1 Pseudomonadota bacterium | reverse complement strand
GGACCAGGCGAAGATGAGGATAAAACCGGTCGTCCATTTGTGGGAAGAGCGGGACAGCTTTTAACCAAAATAATAGAGAGTGGAATGAAATTAAAAAGAGGAGATATATATATTGCCAATATTGTAAAATGCAGGCCGCCTGCAAACAGAACTCCGGCAGAAGATGAAATAATGACCTGTGCTCCGTTCCTTATGGGACAGATAAATATAATCAAACCTAAGGTGATAGTCGCTCTTGGCTCTCCTGCAACGTGCACATTACTGAACGAAAAAATAAAGATAACGGCCATCAGAGGAACTTTTTACGATTGGAAAGATGGGATAAAACTTATGCCGACTTTCCACCCCGCTTATCTTTTAAGGAATTATAGCGACGCGACCAGACGTCAAGTTTGGGAAGATGTCCAAAAGGTAATGGAATACCTTAAACAATAAGGTCGAGGTAAACATGCTGCTTAAGTACGTCTATGTTGTTGGGCTTATAGCTTTATTTGGCAATACCTATGCTGAGACTTCAGCGACGGGAAAGTCTGATCGCTTCATCCAGCCTGTGCCAAAAATATACGTAATAAAGATCAAGGCATCAATTAATCCTGGTACGGGGACATACATAATAGATTCAATAAAAAAAGCGAATCAGGATAATGCAAAACTCCTGGTGATAGAACTGGATACTCCTGGAGGGCTTGTTGAGACGACAAGGCTGATAGTTCAGGACACCTCCCGGAGCTCATGCGGGAAGTGCAGGTGCAATGATTACTATGGCCGCGCATATTGCAGCGATGGCTCCGAGCACCAATATAGGTGCTGCTCATCCTGTTGGTATAACACCGACTGGAATAGGCGGAGAAAAAGAAGAAAAAGGCAAGACCGACACGATGACTGAAAAGATAGTAAATGATATATCCGCATTTGTGGAAGGAATAGCAAAAGCCAGAGGTCGTAATTTTAAGTGGGCTATAGAGTCGGTAAGGAACAGCTCCTCAATAACTGCAGACGATGCCCTTAAAAATGGTGTAATAGATTTTATTGCTAAAGATACCAACGATCTTATAAAAAAGTCCGACGGATTTAAGGTTAAATATATAGATGGAAGAGTAGAAAAACTTGATCTTAATGGTGCCGTCGTTGAAGAACTTCCAATAAGTTTTAAATTGAAATTGCTGAGTTTTATTGCAGACCCCAATCTTGCATATCTTCTGATGATGCTTGCGGCATTAGGAATATACCTTGAGCTCTCTCATCCGGGACTTATACTCCCCGGCGTTGCCGGAGGACTTGCAGCCATACTTGCCATGATGAGTTTTCATATGTTGCCCATCACTGCGGCGGGGATAATTTTAGTGTTGTTGGGATTAGCACTTATAGGGATAGAGTTCTTTGTTGCAGGACACGGTATACTTGCAGGCGGTGGTACTATTGCGTTGATGCTCGGCGGTATATTTCTTGTTGATCCTGCACGTACGGATCTAAGAGTTGCTTACAGCACTCTATTTTCTGTCGGCGTGGTTTTTGGATCCATAGTCGTGCTAATTGCGTATTTTGTCCTTGCTGTAAGAAGAAGGCCAATCCAGACCGGTTATGATGCGATGATAGGAATGGAAGGAGAAGTTCTTTCTTACGATAAAATTCAAAAAGAGGGTAAACTGGCTGTGAGAGGGGAAATTTGGGACTTTATTCCTTATGCGGACAATATAGACGTGACAAAAGGTGATAAAGCTATAATAACGGGTAGGAAAGCAATGGTCTTCAAAGTAAAAAAGCAGATATAGAGTCAGAGGGCAGGAGGTTTTTATGGTTTTAACAGTGTTATTGGTTGCAATAGGTCTTGTTATTGTTTCAGGTATAAAGATATTGAATGAATATGAAAG
>JAPLFT010000169.1 GCA_026390535.1 Pseudomonadota bacterium | reverse complement strand
GGGGATTTACGGATAACAAAATATACGGACTCTTGTCTGTTGGATATAGATTTGGATATTTTGACAGGAAGGAACAATGGCTTGTTTTTTCTACAGGGACGGGATTTATACCAAACCCTTGGGGAATAGAGAGTTCTCTTGCGTATTATCAGGCTCTTACAAATGGTCGGACATCAAGAATAAGGGCAGAAATATTTGGATTATACAGATTTGGACAAGGGAGTACATATTTTGATTTTGGGCTTCAAACCTCTATTTACGTAGTACCCAGCGGGGAACTGGGTATTCCGGATGCAACCGGTTATACAAAGAGCGATCCGCTGATAGAGGAATTCTTCCAGATTGAAGGGGGATTAATATTTAGATACACCATGAGAAATAAAGTTGTATTTAGTTTTTTGGTGACGAATGTTGTATTTATTAACCAGACCAATTATCAAACATATGATGCAAAAACAAATACTTACGCTAATGGTTATGGAACACAACTGGACTATGCTCCCAAGGTGTTCTTAGGTTTGGCCGTTAAATTTTAACTATGAATATAGAAAAGATCTCGGATTTCTTTGCTTGTCCTGCTTGAATTTTAGAGGATAATCAATATAATACACTCAGGGGTTAAAATGTGGGGGGATGTATGAGTGATGACTGGAAAGTAACCGATCTTAACGACGTAGTAGTAAAGAAAAAAGAAATATCCGGGACCAGTCCCGTCGATATATATCTGCCTTATGATGAGCCGTCAGAGGATGTTTCCTGGCTTATGGACCTTGCGCGTGCGGAAGAAGATATAGATAAGACTGGAATGATAAACTATGATGCAGCCAGTTCTCCGGAAAGAGTTCTCAAAGACGCTACCATTTCCTATCTTAAATACCTACGGAACTATACAACAAAATTAGCAGGTATTTTTAATTCCCATAAAAGCCTTGCCAGCTCAGGCGTTAAAGTCTATGGCATATCAAACACGGAAGCGGATTTTATGGTCTTCAGGAATTCTCTGAAATTGATGTTTTCGGCTCAGCGACCGGGAGTTATACAGATAAGTTTTAACGCACATACAGGTGCCTTTTTTACGTCCCCTACTGTCACACCAAGCGGTACTGCAGAACAGATAGGTGATGTTATACATGCTCAATTGGGACCATTTAACGAGGCTATATGGACATATCAAGGTCGTAAAATAAATAACCACGAAATGGTAAGATATTTTCTTACACGTTTTATACAAAACAGTGCAAGATGAAATAGGTGTGTAATTAAGTTATAATATATATAAACCAGGAGGACATTAAATCATGAAGAATTTGTTTATCGTTTCAGCATTAGCTTTTGTTTCGTTGTTTTGCTGTTCAAACTTAGTTTACGGTACTGAGAATAGTCAAGAATGTAAGAATATTATTGAAACATTTAGAACTACACCGTCAATGGCTATTAATATTGTATATGATGTATGTGAAACACGTGATACTTATAAAAAAGCATGTTCAAATGCTATCAAGAGTTACAACGATGCGGTATATTCATTAGCTGTTTCACAACATAATAACAACATGACTAACCCCGATCACGATAAAGGGATAAAATTATCTGCTAGCCTAGTAGAAAAAAATAGGGAAGCTGAGAATAACAGAAAAAATACATATGATAATGCCGTGGATGTTTGTACCAAAATTCCAAGGCTTGAAAGAAAATTATAAATATATTAAAGAAATAAGTTGAACTCTAACTAGTTCTTGACATTATTGCTGTACGTCAATAAAGATTAATCATTGGTGGCGCCGTAGCCAAGTGGTAAGGCGAAGGTCTGCAAAACCTTTATTCATCGGTTCAAATCCGATCGGCGCCTCTCTTAAAATGTTATAAAACCAGGAGGATCATATGGCATCACTTACAAAGATAACAAAGCTCAAAAGGGCCAACAAAAAGGCAAAAATGGGCGCAAAAAGAAAAAAGGAAATGCAAAAGCCAGGTACCTATAAACTATTGCCGCTGACAGAGAAGAAATAAGATTCCGGCGAGATGGCTTGAAGTGGCCTACGGCGTGAAAAGTATATTTATTCCCGATATAAGGTTACACCGTTATATCCTTTTTCCTTTTATAATTTTATTTATAGTTTCTTGCGGGAAAAGTTCATCTTCTGAGAACATTCAAAATTCTTCCGCTGCGAATACTAATTCCAGCGAAAATAAAATTTCCTCTGATCTTCTAAAAAAGATACAGACGCATCAGCTTACCTCAACCAGGGGCTACAAAGTCGCTATAAAGATAAAAGATGGTGAGGATATATCTGATGTCCTGAATTCCGGCGATGTAAGGTATAAGGCCAATAATCTGGTTAATGCAGTGTTTGTTGACCTTGATAGAGAGAGTGTTCTGAATCTTGCCAAAGATCAAAGAGTTGAAAAGATAGAAGAAAACTACGACGTAAAAGTAAATCTTTTTTATGCAACAAAACACATAGGGATAAGAGATTCGTGGGTGGCAGGTTATAATGGAACAACTCTTGGTAATACCGGTAATCCATCGGACAAAATACGTCTTGCCGTTGTGGACACAGGGATAGACGATAGACATTCGGATTTTTGTAATGATAGTCCTAGTTATCCGCCATCATCCACACCGTGTAGTAATAGCAAAATAGTAAAAATGGTCAACTGTTATCAAGTACCAACATGTGTGGAAGGATCGGCTATTGATGATCATGGACATGGTTCGCACGTCTCCGGTATTATTTTAGGTAATGGTGCTTCGTGCGATGAAAGCAATGATACAGCATCTATAGAATTACACGGAAATCTTACAAGTGCATCCAGTGCCATAAGATATTTTTTCCCTGCACAATTTGAAAGTATTCCAGGTGGAGATATCTCTATTGATATGACCTGGACTTCATCCACGGCTACGCAAGCGACGGTCGCTCTTCAGAGCAAGAGTGATGCGGAGGTTTTA
>JAPLFT010000365.1 GCA_026390535.1 Pseudomonadota bacterium | reverse complement strand
GGTTCAGATGATTTTTTAAGTTGGAAAGCTTCTTCTGCATAAGAAAGTGATGATAAACAGATACAAGATAATAAAAGAATTTTTACAAACTTCATTTTTAAGTCTCCTATTGATTCAGCATTATCCATAATATTGTTAAGGGATTTTGAAGTATTTGTGACATTTGAGTTAAATTGATTTGTTCACCCGTTTTTTACAAATTCCTCCCTGAAACTTCACACTGTATTGATACTAATATCCCATCAAAAAGGAGGATATTTATGAAAAAAACATTATTTTGTTTGTTTACGGTACTGATTCTGGGAGCTTCATCTGCTTATGCTCAGGAAAAATTGCTAAAAGGTTTTGATGGTTTTAATAATTGTTGGATCAAGATCAATCAGATAAACGAAAATCAGCCTAGTCGCTACATGGTTGTTAATGTGAATTATTCAAATCAGGATTTTGAATTAAGTGCTCTTGATGATTACGCGGATAAGCCCACCGTTGATAAGAACAAGTTGCACGGAGAGATAATAAATAGACAACCCATATATACAGATGAGTCAGTCGTTTATTCTCCAAAAGAAAAACAATTTTCTTATTTCAGGACGGCATCGCCGATTAATGCTACCGATGCTGAGAACAGTGTATCAACAAAATCTGATTGCAGAAATCTGAAAGCGATTAATAATTGATTATCTTTTTGCTCCTGTTCTTTTTCAGTAAAGAATGTTTTTTTTTCTTTTCCAGGTTTTTTGCTTTTACGCTTTTTGATATTCTGGTTTTTATTCTTGGCTTTTTGACTTTGTTTAACTTTTCCAGTTTTTTTCTAAGTATTTCAAGTGCAACAGCCTTGTTGTAATGTTGACTGCGACTCTGTTGGACCTTGACCGATACCCCGGTAGGAAGGTGGGTAAGCTTGACGGCACTATCTGTGGTGTTAACGTGCTGCCCGCCCCTTCCACTTGCCCTCATCGTCTCAATCCTGCAAACACTAAGCAGATCATCATCGTTTACAGGTATTGATACGGGGAGTTTTAATTTTTTTTCATCCATATCGGCATTCACCCTCTTTCAACCTGAATTATACCAATTTGTATTCAAAAGAGTACCAATCTGTATATCCTCTGTACAGTCCGTGATATCTGCTTATAAAGGTGTATATAGTTTATTGGTTAACCTATTGTAATTATTTAACTTTAATACACATGCCCCGTGGCACTCAATTTGCTTTATATAAAGGTAGAGGGACGGGGTGACAATATGAAGATAATAATTATTTCTTTATTCTTTATTATCAGCACATCTGTTTTTGCTCAGCAGGCAGATAAAGAGATAGGTAGTTTCGACATACTTGATGGTTTAACCGCAGTTAGCCATTCTAAAGCTTATATTACGTATTTAAGACCTGTGGTTTTTACTTCTCCAGCCAACAGTCTGGCATGGGGATTAAGCATTCGCAAGGGACTGTAGATCAGCAGAGATCAAATATTTCCGCACTCAAGATCAATAAGTATTTTTTTATTCTCTATTCCGCCGCCAAAACCGGTCAGACTTCCATTTTTACCTATTACTCTGTGACATGGCACAATAATGGAAATTGGGTTCTTTGAATTCGCGATACCGACCGCTCTGGCTTTTTTTACGTCGCCAACCCTACGCGCCTGTTCACTGTAACAAATCGTCTTGCTATAAGGTATTTTCAACAGTTGTTTCCAGGCTTTTTTCTGGAATTCTGTTCCGTCCATAACCAACGGAAGATCAAAAATTTTTCTTTTCCCGGCAAAATATTCATTTAATTGTTTCTTAACTTCAATCACGGTGGGATGGTTATTATCCTGTTTTAACTTTTTAAGGACAGCCCTATATTCTTTTTCCGCATTCATTAGAACTGCGTGCAGTCCTTTATCCGATACTATTATAGATAATATACCGACCGGACTCTTAACATCAGCTAATACAGTATCTTTAGGTAAGTTTTTTATCATATTAGTTTTTTAACTCCGATTTTGTACTCAGTCCATAAAAAAAGCCCCGCTTTGCAAAAAACGGGGCCTTCTTTTATTTTTGCTTAAAATCTATAAACTATTACACCACTCCCTGGTCTACCATAGAATCAGCGACTTTAATGAAACCTGCGATGTTAGCTCCATCAACCAGGTTACCCTTTCTTCCATACTTTTCAGCAGCGGAACTCGCGGCATTATATATATTGATCATGATGCCGTGCAACCTGCTGTCAACTTCCTCAAAGGTCCATGAAAGTCTCATACTGTTCTGTGTCATTTCAAGACCGCTGCAAGCAACTCCACCTGCGTTTGCGGCTTTTCCGGGACCAAAGCTTACGCCAGCATCTTGGAATACCTTAACTCCCTCAGGGGTTGTAGGCATGTTAGCACCTTCAGCAACACAGATGCAGCCGTTTTTAACAAGTATCTTCGCCTCATCACCGTTAAGTTCATTCTCTGTAGCACATGGAAGTGCAACATCACACTTAACCGTCCATATATCCCTGTGTTTATCGGAATATTTTGCGTGCTTATGGACCTCAAGATATTCATTCAACCTTCCACGTCTTTGTTCCTTTATTTCCTGTACGGTTTTTAAGTTTATTCCCTCAGGATCATAAATAAATCCGCTGGAGTCAGAAAGAGCAACAACTCTTCCACCCAGTTGATGTACTTTTTCCGTTGCATAAATAGCGACGTTACCGGAACCGGAAACTACGACTTTCTTACCGTCAAAGCCCTGTTTTTTTGCCTTCAGCATTTCCTGTGCAAAATAAACACAGCCATATCCTGTAGCTTCCTTACGGCCCAAACTTCCGCCCCATTTTAATCCTTTACCCGTTAATGTGCCGGTAAATTCATCTTTCATTCTCTTATACTGTCCGTACATATAACCTATTTCTCTTCCACCAACGCCGATATCACCGGCAGGAACATCGGTATCAGCGCCAATATGTTTGAAAAGTTCGGTCATAAAACTTTTACAGAACCTCATAACTTCAGCATTTGATTTACCTTTTGGTTCAAAATCGGAACCACCTTTGCCGCCGCCCATAGGTAATGTTGTCAGTGAGTTCTTGAATATCTGTTCAAAACCCAAGAACTTAATAATGCTCAAATTAACAGACGGATGAAATCTTAATCCACCCTTGTAAGGCCCTATTGCACTGTTAAACTGAACTCTGTAGCCTCTGTTCACCTGTACTTTTCCGGAGTCATCTACCCAAGGAACACGAAACATCAACTGTCTTTCCGGCTCA
>JAPLFT010000176.1 GCA_026390535.1 Pseudomonadota bacterium | reverse complement strand
AGTGTAGTTTATTCGGCTGTTATACCTATAGGTGGAAATCATATTACTCAGGATATAGCACAGTGTCTTAGGACACCTCCTTACGCAGCAGAAGAATTAAAAAAGAGTTACGGATACGCTCTTGCAAGCATGGTTGAAAGGGATTCATATGTTGACATTCCGGTCGTCGGTGGAAGAGGAATGCAAAATATTCCTAAGAATCTTCTGGCGGAAGTAATAGAAGCAAGGATGAAAGAAACACTTACAATAATAAACAATGAACTAAAAAAGAGTGAGTATTACGATCTGTTGTCTTCCGGCATAGTTTTAACAGGCGGAACTTCGTTATTAAAAGGTATAACGGAACTTTCCGATATCATCTTTGATATGCCGGTAAGAAAAGGCTGGCCTACAAATTTTGGCGGATTAAAAAATATCGTTCAGAGCCCTATTTATTCCACCGCCGTTGGTCTGATTATATACGGCAGTAAATCTGAAAGACCGGTCAATAAACTTGTGGTTAGGGGAAAAGGTTTCTGCGATAAAGTAAAAAATAATGTACAGATGTGGTACGACGAATTATTTTAATATGGGGGATACAACATGTTTGAACTGGATAACGGAGCAACCATAGGTGCAAGGATAAAAGTAATAGGTGTCGGCGGTGGCGGAGGAAACGCCATTAGCACGATGATATCATCCGGTTTAACCGGTGTTGAATTTGTTGTCGCCAATACGGATAAACAGTCACTGGAAAAAAGCAGGGCCCCGTTTAAGATCCAGATTGGAGAAAGGACTACAAAAGGTCTTGGAGCCGGAGGAAATCCGGAAATAGGAAGAGCCGCGGCTATTGAGGACGAAGAAATGATCCGTGCGGTTTTGGACGGTGCGGATATGATATTTATAACTGCTGGAATGGGCGGAGGTACGGGCACAGGTGCGGCTCCCATCATCGCAAAAATAGCAAGAGACCTTGGAGCTCTCACCGTGGGCGTTGTAACAAAGCCATTTCTTTTTGAAGGAAAGAAAAGACAAAAACAGGCGGAAGCAGGTCTTGAAGATATTAAAAAGTACGTCGATACATTGATAACAATACCTAATGAAAGAATAAGAAGCATAATCGGCAGAGAGACCTCTTTTGTTGATGCGTTTAAAAAAGTCGATGAGGTTTTATTACAAGCGGTAAGAGGTATTTCTGATCTGATAAATAAATCCGGTTATATAAATCTTGATTTTGCAGATATAAAATCGGTAATGAAAAACAACAGGGGGGTTGCCCTTGTTGGCATAGGTAGCGGTACCGGAGAAGACAAAGCCAGAAAAGCCGCAAACGCCGCTAAGACGTCTCCTCTCCTTGGAAATATAAGGATAGAGGGTGCAACGGGTCTTATTCTGAATATAACTATAGGCCCCAATATGCCTATGGAAGATGTTATGAAAGGTGCTGCCTATGTTACCGATGCGGCAGGAGAAGATGCAGAGGTAAAATTCGGCGTTGTTACCGACGAGGATATGGGAGATGAGATACGGATGACGGTTGTTGCTACGGGTTTTAGCTCCCTTATTGACGACAGGCTGGAAACAATTAAAAAGACCGCTCCAATACCTTCAACGAGTGTATTTACATCGGTTGAATGTACAAAAACCGTGGTGGAAGAAAGCTCTGTTCCGAATATCCCAATGCAGCATACGATTACTAAACCGGAGACAACAAAAACGGAAGATTTGAAAACAGATGATCTGTTTGATGTTGCTGCCGCAAGAAAGAACGGCGGTATCAGAAGAGATAAAAAAAATAATTATACCGATGAAGATTATCTGGATATACCGCCGTACCTGAGAAATCAGAACAAAGCAGGATAATATTAATAGATCAATTGAGCTATACTGGTTAAACCGATCTCATCGTCTTTATCAAATGAATCCAGTTCCGTGCTGTCTACGTCCAATACTGCCGTGACTATTCCATTTTTATCTCTGACAGGAATTACTATTTCTGATTTGGAATTGCTGTCGCATGCAATGTGTCCGGAAAATTTATGAACATCGGGAACGATTATGGATTCATTTTTATCTATGGCAGTCCAGCATACGCCGGTATGTTTTTTTAAAAGCAGGCATGCGACAAGGCCCTGATAAGGACCAACTACCAATTCATCGTCAACCAATCTGTAAAAACCGGTCCAATAGAAATGATCAAACTTATTATGAAGGATAGATACGGCGGTGGCCATCCTGCTTACGGGATCCTGGGTCTTTAAGAACAATTCTTCCAACTGTTCACAAACTCTTTTATATCTTTCTGACTTAGCGGACATATTTTTATTTCATAGACGGATAATCAAACTGTCTTGCCGGTATAAATGTTTCTTTTATAGTTCTTGGGCTTACCCATCTTATAAGGTTAAGATAACTTCCGGCTTTATCATTGGTGCCGCTTGCCCTTGCGCCTCCAAATGGCTGTTGCCCCACCACTGCTCCAGTTGGTTTATCGTTTATGTAGAAATTGCCTGCAGCATTTTCCAGTCTGCTTGCTATCTTTGTTATCATATCCCTGTCTTTGCAAAACACAGCACCTGTAAGTGCGTAAGGACTGGTGGTATCGACTAGATCAAGAGTCTGTTCTAAAGAACTGTCATGGTAGACATATATAGTAAGTACAGGACCAAATATTTCTTCTTCCATCGTCTTAAATTTTGGATTACTGGCTTCTATTATAGTAGGTTGGATAAAATAACCCTTGCTGTCATTATATTCTCCACCGCAAATAATTTTGGCTTCATTTGAACCTTTTGCTATTTCTATATATGTTTTGATACTGTTAAAAGAATTCTTATCTATCACCGCACCCATGAAATTTGAAAAATCATTTACATCGCCAATTTTTATTTTTGCCACGTCTTCAAGAAGTTTTTTCTTTACTGCGGGCCACAATGAATCAGGTATATAGGCCCTGCTTGCCGCGGAACATTTCTGACCCTGATACTCGAAAGCACCTCTTATAAGAGCCGTAACGACTTCTTCAACATTTGCGTCACGATATACAAATATAAAATCCTTTCCTCCGGTTTCTCCGACTATTCTTGGATAATATTTATAATTGTATATATTTTTCCCTACCGTCTCCCACATTGATTTAAAGACCTGAGTAGAGCCTGTAAAATGGATGCCGGCCAGTTCAGGGCTTGAAAATACTGATTGCCCGATATCTGATCCCTTACCGGGGATGAAGTTTATTACACCTTTTGGAAGTCCAGCCTCCATAAGGATTTTCATTATATAGTATGAGCTTAGTATACTGGTACTAGCGGGTTTCCATAGAACAACATTACCCATCATTGCAGGAGCTGTTGGAAGGTTCCCACCGATGGAAGTAAAATTAAAGGGTGTTACAGCAAAGACGAAACCTTCAAGCGGTCTGTGCTCCATACTGTTCTTTACGCCAGGAGAACTTGCCGGTTGCTCGGCGTAGATTTGTTGCATGTAGTAAGGATTGAATCTCCAAAAATCTATCAACTCACATGCGGAATCTATTTCTGCCTGAATGACAGTTTTAGATTGCCCCAGCATGGTAGCCGCATTTAGCACATATCTGTATTTTCCAGAAAGTAATTCCGCCGCTCTCAAGAATATGGAAGCCCTATCCATACCGCTCATCTTGGACCAGGTTTTTCTTGCTTCAAGAGCGGCCTTTATGGCTGCATCAGTCTCTTTTTTACCGGCCTTATGATAATATCCCAGGATCTTTGCGTGATCATGAGGACATCTTATTTCCTCTTTATTGTTTGTCCTGATCTCTTCCCCATTGATTATGATAGGTATATCCACCATCCTGGAAAGCTGATTTTTTAATTCATCCGTTATTGCTTTTCTTTCCGGAGTATTCGGCGCGTAGCTTAGAACAGGCTCGTTTTCGGGAAAAGGGATCTTGGCTAAACTATTATTCATGATCAAAAATCCTCCAGACATAGTTACTATTAGAAGTAATAAAATAGTCAACTGGTTTGTGTCGAAAACGGATCATAATTTGTAGCATTTCTGGAATGACACACTTGCTGCGTAAGCCTTTCAGCTGGCATTGATCTTGCTTAAAAGTAATAAGTTATCCTTAGGAGGTCTTGATGAACATACCCCCGTTTGTGCAGACATGGAGTAATAATAAGAGAAAGAGGTTTTATATTTTTAACGAGGAAAGGATATATTTTAATGAAAATGGTTTTTATACACTGGAAGTTGGAGAGCATCGTCCTCATGTTTTGTCTTTTAAACCATGTGGAACAAAGATCCTGATAAGACCGGAAAATGATAATGATTTTATTTTTATCGCCGGTGCAAAAAGAAAAAGCATCAATACCGAATGTCCTATGTTCTTTACTTTCAGGAATCAGGAGTTTTTTATAGATGGTTTCACCGGATATGATTCAAGCTTTCATATGACTGGAGTGGATATTGATTCATCATTTAGTGACGGGCTTGCATATGCAAGAAATGATAATATTGTTTTCATCATAGGCAACACGGGAACCGGCAAGGAAATACTTGCAAAGAATATCCATTACAACAGTGCCAGAAGACATGAACCGTTCCTTACTTTTAACTGCGCTTCTTTTGACGCTGGTATTGCAGAAATGGAACTTTTTGGCAACATAAAAGGTGCCTTTACAAATGCAATGCAGGTATCCAAAGGAATTTTTATGAATGCCGGAAAAGGCACCATCATGCTGGATGAAATAGGAAGTCTTCCCATGTCTGTTCAGCCAATGTTACTGCGGGCCATTGAACTGGGGGAAGTAAAGGCTGTCGGTTCGGACATTGTAAAACAACACAAAGCCAGATTTATATTTACTTCTAATATCTCACCGATGGAATTATTGAGAAGCGGAAAGATACGGGAAGATCTTTTTTACAGAATAGAATCATGTGTTGTGTATCTTCCGGAACTCAAAAACAAAAAAAATTATATCATTGAACTTGCTGAATTTTTTACGGGAGATGAATATAAAATATCCGATGATGTTAAAAAGATGTTTATTGAGTATGAATGGCCGGGTAATATACGCGAACTTAAAAACGTTATGGAAAGGGCAAAAACCCTGGTGAATCTGACGGATGTAGAATGTTCAAGAATAATCAAGCCTGAGCACATCTCACTCAAAAATTCTTCAGACAGGAATTTTTCGGATATTCATAACCCGACAGAGATTTTAGATATCAGGGATTCGGAAAAAGAGAACATAAGTAAGATACTTCAAAAGAATTTATGGGATATAGGTAGTACAAGCAGGGAATTGAACATATGCAGGAGTACGTTGCTGAGTAAGATCAAGGAGTATAATCTTGTAAAATTTTGATATAAATAAACTACAGTCATTACTAAAATAAAGCCGGAATTTTATATCCTGTATTTATCTCGGGGTTTTTCTCTTATCCAGGTCGTATTTTTCAACCTTGGATATAAGGCTGGCCCTGCTTATACCCAGAGCCTTTGCTAACTTGGATTTATTCCAGTTGTTATTCTTTAGACCTTCGGAGATCAGATCCCTTTCTAACGCCTCTATGGCATCCTTTAATTTACCGCTGTATCTTGATATCTTTTTCCCGTCCGACGGGGCAGTTGTTATTCTCTCCGAAAGTGATTCAGCCTCTATTATTGGGTCATCCCCAGCAAGTACAATGAGCCTTTCTATCTCATTCTCAAGTTCTCTTATATTACCTGGCCAGTCATGTTCCATTAATTTGGCCAAAAGTTTTTTTGATAATTTCTTTTTGGGTAGCCCGGTCTCTTTGTGATGTTTCTCTATAAAATATTCCGCGAGCAAAAGGATATCCTCTTTTCTGTCCCTTAAAGGGGGAACAGCGATGTTGATGACGTTTATCCTGTAGTAGAGGTCTTCCCTGAAACTGCCCTTTGCGATCATCTCTTTTATATTTTTGTTCGTAGCGGCGATTATCCTTACATCAACTTTTCTCGGCTCGGTTGAACCTACAGGAATAAAAGTTCCTTCCTGAAGTACTCTCAATATTTTTACCTGCATAGAGAGCGTCATATCTCCTATCTCATCAAGAAAAAATGTTCCGCCGTTTGCTATCTCAAAAAGACCTTTTTTGTCTTTTACAGCTCCGGTAAATGAACCCTTAACATGCCCGAAAAGTTCTGACTCAAGCAGGTTATCGTTAAATGCGGAACAATTTTGTACAACAAACACTTTATCTTTTCTGGGTGAATTATAGTGAATGGCTTTTGCTATAAGTTCTTTTCCCGTACCGTTATCTCCCTGTATCAATACGGTGCTGGTGCTGTGTTTTATTTTATCCAGCAGATTGTAAAGATCCTGCATTACGGCACTCTTGCCTATCATATTGTCATAACGAT
>JAPLFT010000228.1 GCA_026390535.1 Pseudomonadota bacterium | reverse complement strand
CTCACCTTTGCGCATTCCTGTATGTAACGCAGTCACTATCAGTGGGTATATGTAAGATTCTTTGGCAGCACCTAAAAGCCTGCAAACCTCATCCTCACTGAGATATCTGGGTGATATCCTTGCTATCTTCATCCGCTCAACATCTGATACGATATTGCGGTCTATGTATTTCCATCTGACCGCCATTCTCAGCATGTGTGAGAGATTGACCAGTTCGTGGTTTACAGTATTGGGTGAAGCATCCTCATTTATCCGCATGGACTTATAATCATCCACCATCTGCGGAGTTATAAATTGTATATAGCATAAGATATTTCATCAGTCGGTCTTTGCGGCAAGATGTATTCTGGTCTTGAATGCTCCAATATTTTATTTACTACACTCATACCATATCCCGGAAACCACCCATTAGCATTGCGCCAACTTTTACCGTTTCAGGCATATCCATGTCCTTTATAAGCCTGTATGGATAAAACATCCTATACTGATTAGCGATGCTGTCGATTGTGGTATATCCTAACATAAAGCCCAAAAAAGATATTTGAATATATAATTTTTTGGGCTGTGAGTGTCCAGTGGTATTTCAATCACTGGGCATCATAAGGCTATGAAATAATCTTTGAGCAATTCGATGCTGACCTTTTCTTTAATACCATTATCCAATTTATTAACCATTTTCGCTATGTCTTTGCCTTTACGCTCATCAATAGCTAGTATCTTTATCTCATCGTAGAATTTTATATGATTCGCCAGATTCTCAATGACAATAGTTGAGATAACAATCTCAATTCCTATATGTTTACCTTCAAAAGCAACATTTATGTCCAGTTCATTGCCGCTAACAGTAGACCCAAGCTTAACGTCAGCACCTTTTGCCTTGTAGTATGAACTCACCCGGTAGCACCACCAAGAATGGTCTTTCCCGCCGCGCGGATGCTCAGTTTTGGAAATTTCCGATACAAGCAGATCAGATTGGGGTTTACCGGGTTTTCCAGTCGAATTTACAGCGAAGCTATCTATTAGCTTTAGCTGAATGAGTTTCTGCCTTATTTTGACAGCCCTAGCCTGACTTATCGTGGAGTTTCCCATAATAGACTCACTACTTAATATGGAATATGTTTCTGTAATCAATCGCCACGGATGTGATGCCAATATTCTTAGGTAGCTTTGTTCGTCTGGTGTAAGCACCGTGTCATCTGAAGCTTTAACTTCGGAAACTTTTTTATCAGCTTTTATCTTTTTATCAAATAAGTCATCATCCACTGATTCATCTAATTGCCCTTGCGTTTTGGATGGTTTAATTATCCTATTAAAATTAGGATTCTCAGCTTTTGCAGGCTCAATTCCTTCCAGCAGTTTATCCCATTTTGGCTTCATCAATTCCACAAGTTCCTTATTGCTGACTTCCTTGTCCTGTGTATTGTATAATTCCAAGTGCATGGGATAAGTATATCCTATGGATATTCGACATACTGCCTCCCCTGGCTGAAAATGATGTAGTGCCTCTATCTGTGCGTTTGACATCCCAATGGTTCTGCCATAGCCGATCATCTCCTCTGAACTGCCCAACTGAAAAGAGAGCTTAATTGCTGAATTGGCTGTTATTTCCCGCATTAGCTTCATCATCGGATTTTGTGATAATACTACTAATGATAATCCGAAGGCTCTTGCCTGAGTGGCCAGTTTTGCAAAAAATGATGTACGACCTCCAAATATTACATTTTTGTCAAATAGCTTTGAGATATAGTCTTCTTTACAGTTGATGATATTTCCTAGGGATATTTCCGCCTTTGTAAGTCTGGTTTCCAGTGTTTCAATATAACCGGCACGCCTGCTAGAGCTGCTTCCTTTCTCGTTTCGAATAGAATTGATAAAATCAAGTGCATTCGGCTGTGAATTACGCTGAAGTGTATCATATACGTGCCTTAATATAACACCCTCACCAGCATCAAATACACTCCATGCATCTGCTGTTGTTTCCGAAATCGCCTCTGTGAGAATCGCCTCTGAGACATTGGCTATTCCAGAAAATGGATTACACTTCAGCACATCTGGTCTTAGGATTGTCACATTGTCAAAATCTTTAGCAAGGGATCTGAAGTCTCCACCACTTCCTTTTGGGTCAAGAAGCCAGGTAAATATTTTGTTTTCCTTTAGTAATTGCCGGCAGATAATTTTGACAAGCGTACTTTTGCCAAATCCACTTTGTCCTGCGAAAACCGCATGACGCAATAATTGTTGACGCGTTAGACCTACGTGAATATTTGTATTCTTGATCGTGCCAATCCTGTAAGGTCCATTGACAGCTTCAAGTTCATCTTTCCTAACGGGGATGCGAAATGTATCATCAAGAAGCGGCTGTGAGTATTTATTTAGGCACACTTTCCGTATTTTCTTATATAGGAAATCGTTCCATGAAACAGAGAGATTTCTTATGCCGTTCCTAACCCAGCTTTCCTGATCCATTCCCGTCTCTATGGAAAGGTGGATTAGCTCCTCTAGTTCCGCATAATGTGAACCTTTCTGCATAAAATCAGTTCTCATGTATTCCTTCCTCCGATGATGTATCAAATAACTCATCATCTGTCCTATGCCCATCTTCATCTTTTGATCTACTTATACCAAGCACTGAAAAGACACAGAAGCTAATAACACGGTAAAACATAAAGAATATCTGATAGCTTCTTCCGATAAATGCACAAAAGCC
>JAPLFT010000162.1 GCA_026390535.1 Pseudomonadota bacterium | reverse complement strand
CAAAAAGGGCTACTCCTTTAATAAGATTGGAAGACAGAAAAACCTATAACAAAATCATTAAAATGGTATTTTCAAACAGGAGAAAAATGATCAGAAGATCATTAAGGTCCATATATGATGAAGAGACATTGAGTAAACTTTTTACTCAAACTAAAATTACGTCTACAAAAAGACCTGAGGAACTTACCATTCAAGATTTTGAGTTGATTTCCAACACTATATATAAGATGCAACTATAATACTAGTTTGCATTCAAGCGGATACCTTATAAATCAATATGTTACTCTCCTTATTATATATAATTATACATTACTAATATGATATAATATTTAATATCATATATTAAATACTAAAGAACAGCTTAAAAAAATAAAAGTAAATTTAAATAAAGTATTTTTAAATAACGTATTAATTTAAATAGAGTCAATTAAATGTCAGAATAATAAAACAAAAATAAAAATAATGTTGACTATAATTCTTTTATATATTGTTATATTTAATATGGAACGCTAAAAATCCAATGTAAGGGGTGATACTTGGCGGAAGATAATAATGTTGCCGTTGTAGCGAAAAGATCCAAGTTGAGGCGGTATAGGGAAGAAAATCTCGTTAGCAAAGCTGAACTCTCCAGAAAAGCCGGTATCTCCCCCATTACTCTCGGAAGGATCGAAGAAGGTTATCCCTGCAGAATAGATACCAAAAGAAAGATATTGAACGCCCTTGGTTTGATCGCCAAGGACAAGAATCTCATTTTTGACGAGGAATAGAAAAGTATGTTTTTGAATACGCCTAAAAAAGTTGTGGGAGTGGACATCGGTAGCAGTGCCGTTAAGATCGTCGGTCTCACTCGTGCAAGAAAAGGCTATCATTTAGAAAGTATAGGCATCGCCCCGCTTCCTAAGGATGCTGTGGTCGATGGTGAAATTTTTAATATTGGTGCTGTATCGAACGTTCTACGAGATCTTGTTAATGCTTCCAAAATAAAAGGGACCGGTGCCTATACTGGTGTGTTCGGTTCCGGCGTAGTTGTAAAAAGAATTAAAGTACCGATTATGTCAAAGGAAGAGCTTGAACACCATATAAGATGGGAGGCGGAACAGTATGTTCCATTTAATATAGAGGAAGTTAATTTAGATTACGACGTAATAACGCCCAATTACAAGAAGAGCGGGAAAATGGATTTGGTCATAGCTGCTGCTAAAAAAGATCTAGTCAGTTCCTATAGTGCAGTGTTGTACGATAGTGGGCTTATTGCGGAAGGGGTTGATATTGGTACGTTGGCTCTTTATGACATGTATAAGGAAAATTACGGGACCAGCAAAGAGGAAGCGAACATCATTATGGACATTGGTGCGTCCAGGACTGTTATGAGCGTTATTGAAAATGACAGATCGGTGTTCGTTCGGGAAATTGATATGGCGGGTGAATACTTCACGCAGAAAATCCAGGAAAATCTCGGGATCACGTTCGAAGAAGGTGAGTCGTTGAAGATGAGCGGTGAAGATGGTTCGCTTCCTCCTGAAGTTGAAAGGATCCTTTTGGCAGAGGTCAAGAAACTGGGTATAGAGGTAAGGAAGAGTATTGATCTGTACCTTGCCACGGCGTCAGATCTTCCCATAGGTGAGATATCTGTTGTAGGCGGAAGTGTGAAGCTTATGGGTATCACAAAGATAATAGAATCCATTACGGGAATACCCACTGACATAATAAATCCTCTAAAGAGCATCGCATTTAACGAAAAAGTGTTCCCTACTTCCTATCTGTCTCAGATAGCGTCGTTTTTTGGTGTCGGGGTTGGATTGGCCATAAGGGGGTTAAGATACTGATGAAAAGGTTTAATCTTATGCCGCAAAATTCAGAGTCTCCTTATATGGATGCTCCTGTCAGATTAACGCGGGAAGGCAGCAAGGATAAGGAACTCGTTGTAGTTTCCATTCCTATTATAATTGCGCTCGTATTGGTTTATTTTTTGCATGTTATGCAGAAACCGGAAATGGCAACCGGGACCAATGTTGTCCAGACAAAAAAACTTGAGATGCTTAAGAAGGAATATGAGACACTTGTCCTGGTCTCCAAAGAAAAAGCGGACGTTAATGCTTTGCTACAGGAAAGAAATAAATTACAGACGAATCTGGATACAATAAAGTCTCTCAATCTTGTTAAGTCTATTCCGTTGGACCTTCTTGTGGCAATAGGCAGGAATATATCTGAAAAACTGGCCCTGACAGCAATAAGTAAAAAAGAAGAAATAGTTTCTCTTGAAGGGATTGCAAGGGACAACAAGAGTCTTTCGGATTTTATGGATATACTTGTGAATCAAAATGTTTTTAAGAACATCAGTGTTAAAATTACAGAGTACAGCGATGATTACGGTCCGTATAAACAAAAGTTTACATTAGTAGGGATATTATAGAATATATGAATAATAAACTGCTTATTTCAGTCTTTTTCTCAATTATTATAATAGTAGGATACCTCTATCTGTTTGAGAAAGGAAAAGGAACCCAAAAGACGGAAACAGAAGTACAGGAAGAGATAAAGCAGATGGAATCTAAGGTAGAGGAATTGAAATCTCAGGGGTCAGAGGAATCTATAGATGTACAGATAAAGACGCTGAAACAGGAAATATTGCAAGCCTCCACTTTATTCCCTAAAGAGGCGGGCATCACGAGCCTTTTAAGAGAACTATCTATAATAGGGGATAGCAGCGGACTTCAAATATTATTATTTGAACCGCAGGAATTGATTAATGAAGGCATATATGAGGAGATACCGATCAAATTAAAACTCAGAGGAACGTACAAGCAGGTAGCGAGCTTTTTATATGGGATATCAAATCTGGGAAGAATAATAAGAGTACAGGACATGAAAATTACGGGGCCCGTAAATAATACTTCGGGGCTTATTATGACAGAGAGTGAGATACTTATAACAACATATAGAATACCGGGAGGAGCCTAATGCCGGCTAGAATTATCCTTCTCAGTATTTTATTGTCGATAATGTTCTGCGGATATGTTTATCCAAAAGTCGAACAGAAGATGAAGCAATCCGGAGATATTCTGCTTGAGGATGTAGGTACGAAAAAAGGAGAAAGAATTTCTACATCGGATTCAATAGTAAATTCGATATCAAGAGATCCGTTTTATAGAGTTCTTGATCAACTTGGATGGGACAATACATCAATTACCGATTATGAACTTAATGATCTCGAGTTGATAGGTGTTATATGGGATGTGCCTAAACCGGTTGCAATGTTCAAAGCACCAAAGGAAAGAAGATTTATAGTAAAGGTTGGAGATAAAATAGGAAAAAATAACGGTATAGTAATGCATATAGGAAAAGGAGAAACCGGAATAAGAGAAACATATATGGATATTAATGGAGCTAAAACGGAAAAATCGACCATAAAGAGAGTGGATAATGGGCTTAACGGAGGACTTAATGAATAAACTAGGCAAATATACGGTTTTACTTCTGCTTCTCTGCGGCAATGCCGTAAGTATGCAGAAAAAAGATGCGGGAGACGATCCTTCTGCACTTTTTAAACTGCCGACTCAAAAAGCCACTGTCCGCTATATAAAGAAAGGTGGAAAAGAATTTGTTTATGTTAAGGGGAAAGATCTAAATGATTATACTGTAATTACAAATAACAAAGGTATTTCTGTTAATGTAATGGGGCATAATATAAAGGCAAAAGCTAACCTTTCAAAGAAGAGCAGTTATGTAAAAAATATTAACACATCAATTACCGATGATGGTTCTAAGATTGATCTTAAGTTAAAAGACAAAACGGGTTTTAAAATTTATAGACGACCAAGCGGTCTTGTTTTAGCTATGGGACCGGGATATCAGGAAATAGCGGAAGAAACGCTTCAAGGATTGGATTCAGATGCTTCTAAACCGTTAAATGTTGATAATGAATTGGATAATATGCTGAAAGATACCAATGCCGAGGCAGCAACTGCAGCTGGAGCCCCGGCAGCAGGTTCTACTGCGGCACCTGCCGGTGGAGAAAATCTTGATGCGATGATAAATAATCTTGAAACTGAGTCAATTGCAGCTGAAGCAACACCGGCTAAAAAACCAGCGGCAGAAATTGTAAGTACAGCAGTACTCCCCAGCGATATTGATAAGGATCTGGATAGAATAGTTTCAGAGGCCGATTCAGATCT
Organism: Pseudomonadota bacterium; assembly: GCA_026390535.1. Lineage (GTDB taxonomy): Bacteria > Bdellovibrionota > JAFGOL01 > JAFGOL01 > JAFGOL01 > JAPLFT01. Next base: position 332 of record JAPLFT010000162.1, on the reverse strand, counting down.
TGCCCTTTATGAACAAAAGCAGGTTGAATCTAATCTTAATAGACCTGCGGTGATCGAGAATATAAAAATAGATAAAGGAGAAGACGGAATACAACTGGTTATTCAAACCGACAAGTCTGTAAAATATCAGCAAAAAAAATCAAAACCCGGATACAATCAGATAATTTTGGAAATACAGAATTCTACCATAATTAAACAGATAAATAATATAGATACAAGTCCTTCCGGCGGGTTGATAACGTCGGTAACACCTCAGCAGATGAATGGTCCGTATAAATCTGTAAGAGTTATTGTCCAGTTGAGCCAGGATATTAAACCGGAAATATCGCAAA
>JAPLFT010000073.1 GCA_026390535.1 Pseudomonadota bacterium | reverse complement strand
ATAAAAACGGCAAAATGATCCAGCATTATCGGCGCAAAACCTATACCAAATAAAAAATCTGCAGCTAGCCTGTTGTTGTCAGCTCTTATTCCGAATATAGGGATACCATCTATAGGGGTAACTGTTCTGTTGGATGTAAAGAATATGTCCGCTTTAGATTTTAGGTCCAATCTTTTCTTATATCTGACTATCCCTTCATTTAAAAATTCTTTTATAACTTCTATATAGTGTCTTGCTTCCTGAGAAAGCTCGCTATTATCCTTTAAAACCTTATCAAAGTGATACATTGCCGATTCAAACGCAGCTCTGTCTCCAAAACCATTGTTGTATAAGCATACGCCGGCATAGTAATGGGCAGGATTTCTAAATGATCCGTTTTGTTTAATTGCCTTTACAAAATAAGGAAGGGCATTCTCGTAGTCATTTTCAAGAAAATATATATACCCGGCGTAGTAGGTGGATTCTTCCATCCTGATATTTGCAAATTCAGCCTTGGGCTTTTTTCGTCAAAAGACTTAAAAGAACTAACGGAATTTTCATATTTTCCGGTTTTTTGATATGCTATTCCGAGTAGAAAATAAATATCTTTGTCTTCCGCTCGCCCTTTTAATCCTTCCAGGATATCCAGAGCTTCTTTGTAATTACCCTGATCCATAAGGTGTATTGCTTTGGCCTTGGATATATCCGTTCTGGTTTGAGCGTTAATACCAAATGAATATAAAAATACCAAAAAGATAAAGACCAAAAAATTTGATATGTTTATTCTCACGGTTTAAGCACCAACCTCTATGACACCTTTTTTCCTCAGGCTTATCAGCGACTCGTAAATATCAGTATCAAGACTACTGTTGTAATTCAATATTTCTGAAATCTTGTTATGATCAATAACCGTCATTAACACATCAAGTTCTTTTGGTGCTATAGGTATGTTTCTTTCTTTTATTTTTGTGTTGATCTGCAGATTTATATTTTTCTCCGGTAGATTGTTCCTGGATTTAAGAAACCATTCATATGCTTTTTTTGCTATAGTACACAACCTTATAAGTTCCACATAGGCTATGTCGTGTTCTACACCGTAACTGCCCGTTATCTTATTTTTAAAGCTAAAATGACCGTTAGACCATTCTGCAATCCTTAAAAATGCCTTAACGCCCCTTACGCCGGGCGTAACATAAGCTGAAACCACGGCTTTTCCTTTTATTATAATAAGGGCTCTCTCTGATTCATTGGTAAGTTCAAGCATGCCCTCTTCATATATTGAGCCAAGTATCCTTATTACGTCGTAATACGGGGTTTCTTGGAGGCTTAATTTATCTTCTTCTCTTATTATTTCAGCCTCTATTTCATGGATCCTGTCCAATACATAATTCATAGACGTTATGGGTGTATCTATATAATGTTTTATCCCCATCTCTGCAAACATTAACGGCGGTATATCAATATTCTGGGAAATAGAATTAATAACTACCATGTGGGATTTAGGAGAAAGGTCTTTTATTTTATTTACAAAACCAAACGGATCTGCAGAAATATCGTGACTGAAAAAAATTATATCATACTTGTTCTCGACTATTGCTCTTAATGCATTTACTTCTGTTTTAAAAGCTACAGCGCTATAACCTTCTTCAATAAGAGTTTCTTTTATCGTTTCTGCTCTTATTGCATCATTATCCGCTATACATATAGATAAACTGTTCATTTACATCATTATAATACAGAAATCAGAATTTTAGTCCAACAGTTGCCATAAGCCCTACGGCTGTTGCTCTTGTCGCAAAATATCCTGCCGGGAAGAACATACCGTATCTTAATCCTGTCTCAAGGTTATCCTTCCACATATAGGTAAAATCGGTATCCCATTCTATTCCAAGGTGTTTGTTCCTTCCTCCGGCGGATTTTTGTGTAACGGCATACGCTATCGTGTTCCCCCATGTTAAATTATCGAACATGGTCCACTTTAAATAAGGTGCAAAGAACACCGCGCCCTGAGTATTAAAATCGGTACCTATACCCTGACTTCCGTGTACGCTGTCCCCTGCAATACCAAGGTCCTCATTAAACAGCAACATCGCAATTTTATATGCTCTGTTAAAACGGAAACAATAATCCCTGTTATCGTTACTGCCGTTATTACCGGTGGCAAGTCCCGTTCTAAAACCAAGATCTATGGAAGATGGAGCCCAATCAAACTCAAACAACAATCCAAAGGCCTGAAGTGTTTCATTTTGGTTAGGATTGATGAAGCTAAGTTGTGTACCCTTCTGATATGCGGCTTCCACTCCCAATGTTATGTTGGAGGCGGCAAAGGTTTTTTTCTGGAATACATCATATGTGTGTACTCTTTCGCCATAAGAACCAAATTTAAAATACCACATAAAAGCAATTTCCATATTCGACTCAGGCTCTGTATAACCCAGCTGTGCCATAAAAGAGTTGTGATTATCGGCTACATAGTTAACGGCACCCTCAGATCTTATGTCGGCACCCAACTGGAAGTAAACATCACCCATCATGAGCTTGTATGCGATCCTGTCGACTGAATCACCGTAGTAATCCCAAAGTCCGTCACCGGAATTAAACGTCATACCAAGACCGAAATTGAAAGGTTGACGACCCATTGTAAGGATTCCCCAGTCGCTGGACCAGTTTAACCAGGCTCTTCTTACGGCAAGGCTCGCATGGACGTTATCTGTGCCCATTACGCCGCCGGCAACCATGTTATTTGTACTTCCACCCAAATTTGTAGAGTTAAGTGCGGAACCCGCAAGGAATATCATCTCAGATTCTATCCTTACATTATCGTAGACTATAAGTTCAGGCTTTACCTTAAAACGCTGAAGCCAGTATGCCTTTGTTTTATTGACGGCAGTAGGTATCAACGGTGCGCCGTTTGCTCCGTTGGCATAGTCGCTGGAAACCGTCCCGGGATTGTTATTATTCAAGGACAGGTTATGATACAAGTCAGTTTCCATCCTCCAATCCCCGCTGTAAGAAAAAGCAGCCGCAAAAACGTTAATAGGTAACAAAAGCAAAACCAGATATTTCATCTAAGACCTCCATCTTTAATAACCAATATAATGGTATCTGTTATCATAATTTCAGTACTTGAAAAAGGATATTTATTATTCTACGATATTCGCATTATGGCGAAGAAAAAACAGTATGCGATAGGGGTGGATATAGGCGGCACCAATATGCCCTGTTCACTCGTGGATGACAAAGGGAAAATCCTACGTACTATAGAAAAAAAGACTCTCCCTGAGCAGGGGGCGGATTCCTTAGCTTTAAGGATATCGGAATCAGTCAAAGAGCTTTTAACATATTTTAAAGGACGCTTAAAAAAGGGGACTATTCTTGGTGTCGGATTGGGAGTCCCTGGAATATTAGACCACAAGAGAGGAGAGATAGTAACCTGTCCAAATCTTCCGGGTTGGAAAAATGTCCCCATCATTAAACTGATAAAACAAAAGCTCAAAATGCCCGTATTGATGGATAACGACGCAAATTGCGCGGTTATAGGAGAGCATTGGATTGGTGCTGCAAAGGGGACAAAGAACGCGATCCTGTTAACACTTGGTTCCGGTGTAGGCGGCGGAATAATAATAGACAATAAGATATACAGAGGTTCGCACGGGGTAGCCGGTGAGCTCGGCCACATTACTATAGTTGCTGAAGGTGCCCTTTGCGGTTGCGGTAATCATGGTTGCCTTGAAGCTTATGCTTCTGCTAACGCCGCTGCAAGAACAGCAAAAGAAAGACTAAGAAAGGAAGAGGTGATATCAACTTTAAGAGAAAAAGATATTAATAAAATAACGGCTCACGACATCTTTTTACATGCAGAGGCCGGAGATATTTTTTCAAAAAATATTTTATTTGAATCGGGAAAATATTTGGGTATGGGTATTGCGACCTTTGCGAATATATTTGACCCTGATATCATAATAATAGGCGGGGGGTTTTCTGACGCGGAAAAATATCTTTTACCTGCCGCCATAGACGAGGCATACAAGCGTGCTTTCAAACACGTAATGGATAAAATGAAGATAAAAAAGGCAAAACTCGGAAACAACGCCGGCATGATTGGAGCTGCAAGGTTGTTTTTCTAGAGCCTGCTGTCTTAACAAATTTTATATTGTTACCTTACGACTTTTCCAAACCTGGAAAACCTCATCCATGACGGCGTAAACGCCTTAGACCAGTTAAGAGAAAGCCAGATGAACATGGCTCGCCCTCTGACAGCATCCCTTGAAGCAAATCCCCATACGCGGCTGTCTTCGCTGTTATCCCTATTGTCACCCATAAAGAAATATGCGTTCTCCGGAACCACCACCTCCATACTGAAATGGTTGTTATATGGACTCTCCCTATCTTTTAATTGAGCAACGTAATGTTTTATACCGATCAGATCCTCCGTGTATAAATTAAAGTTATCCGGAATATACGGATTTGAATTATTGGGATTATCATCTACGTCTTTCATGACCGGATAAAACTGTTCTTCCGTTTTGACGATAAGTTCATCATTTATATAAAGTTTGTCGTCTTCAACCCGTATCTTATCCCCCGGAACACCTATAAGCCTTTTTACATAAACCTTTCCGTTATCCAGCGGAGGTACAAAGACAATAACCTCACCTCTTTTGGGTTCGTTCCACCGTGTTACTTCGCCAATAAAGGGTATCCTTAGTCCATAGGTAAGTTTATTTACAAAGATGTGATCGCCTATTTGAAGCGTCGGTATCATGCTTCCGGAAGGTATCTTATACGGCTCTATCACCGAGTATCTTATCCATAATATGGCCAATATAGCCAATACAAGCGTTACTACCTTATATGTAAGCGAATGATCGGTCTTAGAAAGCTGTTCCTTATATGTTCTGGTTTTTATCCTGTAGCCGAAAGCCTTATATATAAAATCCCTGAAGGGTTGGTAGGTCTTTTCTCTTCTTTTAAAAGATTGTTCCCCTCTGTGGTGCCCGACTATGGATATCAATAGATCGGCGATCAGTTCATATATAACGCGAAAAATCCAAGCGATAAAATGCATTGTCCTTTACTCCTATTCAATATAGCATTGAGAATATAATTAAAACAAAAACCGGGATAATCCAATGCTTATTTTTTTATTTCTGATATCTTCACTCTTTGCTCAGGCACAAAAGCCTTCTGATGTCGATATTGACAGGCGCCTGTTCATGCCCAGATCACTCGGGCTCTGCGGCTCCATGGTCGCAAGGATAAACCTCAATGAGTCAATATACTTTAATCCTGCAAGCGCTGCCCATTCCAAGTCCTTTTCTACAGAGATAGGTTATGCATGGAATTATAGCTCTGAACTGTCCAAGAGGAGAATGGATACCTATTATGTAAACGCTATTGATACGGATACGGATCTGTTCGGCGGTGGAGTGGGATATTATAAAAAGAAAACAAAGGGCGGAGCCGGCAGCGAGTGGGAAGCAAGAGGCTCAATAAACAAGCTTATCTCCAAAAGGCTTGCTTTTGGTCTGGGTATATCACATCTTTCTTATACGTATTTTAACCAGGCAAGTACTAATTTTAATGTGGACCTCGGCCTTCTTTATTTACTCGGCCAAAAAACCATTTTAGGTGCAACTGCTTTTAATCTTTTGGGGGATGACAACAACGTAAGGACACGTTCAATAGATATAGGTGCCAGACAGGCTTTTTGGGATTTCTTCGCCATAAGTTTAGACATGGAACACAGATTTGATAAAAAGATAAACATATCCGGTGCTCTTGAGCTCCTCTACAGGAATGGAATGATGATAAATATCAGCGCCAGAAGAGAACAGTATACACAAACAAATTTTTGGGGCCTTGGTTTAGGTTATGTGGCACCCAAACTAAGCATTATATATGGGACAATGAACGCCATAAATTATCCGTTCAGTTTTACACACTCATTTTCTGTGAGAGTTTTCTTTTAAATCCATATATTTTATAAAATCGCTAAAAGATTTTTTTACCTTAAACACATTACCGAGCTGTCTATTGTCCAATAGTATGAACGGAGTACCGGGTATCTTCATGCTCTTATAGACCTCTGTCTCTTTTTTAAGACGCTGTTCCACCCATGGTGACTTTATACATTCATCCATCTTGCTTACAGCTAATTCCTTTTCCATCTTCTTTATGATCATGTCCAAAAGCAACGGTTCAATGCTTCCCATCTCCTGGTTATTGTAAAGAAAATCTATGGCCTTCCATAACTTTCCCTGTTTTTCTGCGCACAGGGCAAGCTTAGACGACACGCAGGAATAGCTGCTGAGTTTACCCTCGGTATAGGGATTACAGGAATTATCCAGCGGGAAAAAAACATATGTAAGATTAACTGAGTTCTTATTTTCATTGATCCTGTCCTTAAGTTCTTTAGACGCCACCTTACAGTGACTGCATGCAAAATCAGAAAATATTACAATATGGTGTTTCGTATTTTTACTGCCGTATATCCTGCTTTTTACAGGCTCTATGAGATTAGGTTTTATGACCGGTTTTGAAATGTACTTTTCATATAGAGCGTCGGGCATGCTCATTGCAAGTGCCTGGCTTACTTTTTCAGACATTTTCTTATTTATTTCTACAGCTTTTTGTTTTGCTTGTTTTATATCCTCAGGATTAGTTTGCCTGTTTTGCTCGCCATACAAAAACATGTTAGAAATCAGGTAGATAAATATAATAAAATACATATAGCACCTCTCCAGGTTTTGATTTACAAAGAATATACACTGAGTTATTAAATAGTGTAATTAAAAAACCACTAGGAGGTATTCGCATGAAAAAAGTTTTAGGTTTGGCTTTAAGTTTGGTTGTTATTATCGGTCTGTCGGCATGCGGTGGCGGATCAACGGCAACAAAGGGTCAGTCTTCTGGAGCAGCAAGCGCCGTAACACCTATGTTGGCAAAGTCTGTTAGTACAGGCGGTAATATCGTAAGTATGGCAAACATAAACGAGGCTGTAAACGTAAGCGGCTCTATACCGGAAACTCCTTTTGCCTGCCCAACAAGCGGCACTGTTACAGTATCCGGAACATACAGCGTAAGTGGCGATACTACGAATTTAGCCGGTTTTAGCATTATTGTAGATACTACTGCAGCATTTAACAGCTGTGACGGAACAGACACAAGATGCAATCTTGCATATCTACTTACCGGGAGTATTGCTGGGCACATATCAACCACTGTAGATGCCAACGGTACAGACTATACATTTATATCAACAGAAAAGGGAACTGTGAACGTAGCACTAACAGGTTTTTCCACATTTGATTGTCCTGTAGACCTAACTTTAACCATCACTTCCGCTGATATTGTCGGCTTTGACAATGAAACAGTTGATGATGTTTTAAGCAAGATGACGGGTACAATTTGCGGACAGACTGTTGCAGAGATTAAAACTCTTATTGATTCAAGCGACGCAGTATACTGCGCAGGTGTAAAGGAAATAGCATCAGGCAGTACTGCTTCATAATACCTTTTCAGATATATACAAAAAAGGCAGCCTCAATTGAGAGGCTGCCTTTTTATTTATCATTGTTTATTATTAATAAGCCGATTGTCCGTTAGTTTTAAACACTTTTATACCGGTCGGATTAATTTTATATCTAATATCGTACTCGCTATCATTAGAATAGTGTAAATAGTTATTAAGATCATCTTCTACAAATTGTCTGAATAGAGGCTCTTTTTTTGCTTCGTATTCATCGAATCTTTCATTAAGGTTATATCCATAACAAACAAAAATATTATGGTATGCCGGTATTGTTATCTCTTTATCCTTAATTTTAATCTCCTTAATTTTTTCATTTTTATCAATAAGGAACCAATTATAATATACACTCCAATCTGTACTTCCCTTTGACCCAAAATGTTCCGCCATCAGACCGCCATTGTGAACCGCCATATCCACACCATAAGAATACAGATATGTTGAACTGTCGTTTTTCATTTTATGTAATTTGGCAATTTTGATTTCAATTGCTGTTCTGCAATCATCCTTAGCTCTATTTAGTTTTTCAAAATAACTTATAGAATCTTTAGAGTCAGTCCAACCAAGATCCATGGTACCTATCCATATAAGATCTGACGGAAGATTTTCTTCAAAATTATAACACGCCTCATTCTGTTTTAACCAATCTGCCGCTTTACACTGATCCAATGAATGCAGAATGATATCGCTTGACTGAGAGAAAAGATTTTTTTCCGCTTTAGATAAACCCGATTTATCCGGTAGTATATCCGGGAATAGTACGACCTTTTGTGCAGGTACTGTTGTAGAAACAAGCGTCATCAGTACTGTCATTATAAAGAAATTCCTCATATCATTTCCTCCAAAAGTTGTGCCCCTCTCTTCTTTGGAGTTAATTATGCAATAAGTATGCCCAGCCTTATCTTGTTAATATTATGGAACTTTTTTTAATTTTTTGAACTTATTAGGGGGAAAAACATGTCTTCGTGTGCTTATTTGTGTCTATTTTTTTTACACGCCATCAGGGCATGACACAAGGGTCGTGCAGGATGCGGTATTACAGCAATTTACAATCAAAATTATGCAAATTAGTATTATTTTTCTTTACGTATATTCTCAAAAAACCTTGTAAGTATCCCTGAACATTCCTTTTCCAATATCCCGCCAATATATTCAATATCATTTTCTATATCGAAAACCCTATGCCTGGATTCAATAGCTCCCATCTTGGGTTCTTTGCACCCATATACGACCTTCTTTATTCTTGAATGAACTATCGCACCGGCACACATAAGGCACGGTTCCGATGTAATATATATGGTCATGTTCTCAAGACGCCAGTCACCAAGTTTTTTGCAGGCATCCTGAATGGCTTCAATTTCCGCATGCGATATTGAGCTGTTTTTTTCTATTCTTCTGTTACGTCCGCGGGCAAAGATTTCACCATTGTACTCAATAACGGCACCAATCGGAACTTCCTTGTTATCAAAGGCAAGACGAGCCTCTTTTAAGGCTTCCCTCATAAAGCGTTCACATTCCGCTATACGATGCTCTTGTTTTTTTATATCAGGCGTAATGTTCTTTTCCATAGGCATAGCCAAGATCAAATGCCTTCACATTATTCTCTATAGTATGTTCCGGCACCAATGATTGAACCGATTTTTTTGCACTATCCTGGCTAACGAGTTTTGTGACAGCGGTAAAAAAGCCTACCATGACTATATTAAGATATATGTTTTTACCTAATTTTTCTTCCGCAATCCTTGTTGCGGGAACACCAAAGGTCTTAACACTTGAGGCAAGTCCTTCCGGTTTTACAAGCTCGTTTTCATATACGACTATGCCGGAATCTTTTTTTAATTCCGGAGAGAATTTTCTGAAAGCTTCCTGCGACATTGTTATAAGAATATCTGAGTTCACCAGATACGGATACAGTATTTTTTCATCGCTGATTATGACCTGAGCACTGCAAGACGATCCGCGCGCTTCCGGTCCAAAAGCCTGGGCAAGACTGGAATATTTATTTTCGTACAACGCTGCGGCCTTGCCTATTACCATCGCAGAAAGTATTACGCCCTGGCCGCCGTAGCCGGATATTCTGATTTCAGTCATTCAAACACCCCTCTTCGTAGTTCTTTTGTGCCAAGCCCCTGTATCTCATATATTCATCGTCACTCTGGAACGCCTCATCATAATATGAATTCATTGCCTCAAGATATGTTTTCTTTCCTTCTATATCTACAAATTTACCGACTGTGAAAGGATCATTAAGGCTTATTTTTGTATTTCTTGTATCCGCGTTATTCTCAACTTTTGTGTTTTCCTTATAGAACTTCATCCTGGTTAATGCCGAACCCATTTTGTTCCTTCTTTCAAACAGGGTCGGGCACGGTGACATTATCTCTATAAAGGAGAATCCTTTTTTATTTAAGGCCTCGCTCATGGCTTTCTGCATTTCTCTTACGTGATACACGGTCCATCTTGCAACATATACGGCGCCAACTGTTTCTGCCAAAAACGGCAGATTGAACGGTTCACAAAAAGAACCGTATGGAGCTGTAGCTGTTATGGCCCTCTGCGGCGTTGTTGCAGAGACCTGACCACCGGTCATAGCATAATTTAGATTGTTAACGCAAATGACCATTAGGTCCATATTTTTACGTCCGGCGTGTATAAAATGATTTCCGCCTATGGACATCAGATCCCCGTCGCCGGTAAACACTACGACCTTGGTATCAGGAGAAGCTGCTTTTAATCCCTCGGCAAACGGAAGAGCTCGACCATGAGTTGTATGGAAAGAATCCAAATTTACATAACCGGCGACTCTTCCGGTACAACCGATACCGGACACTATCGCGATCTTATTCTTATCCATGGGACTCTTATCCAAAGCATTAAGGAACGCGTTATTCAACGGATGCTTATCTGTTGTTTCCACTTTGAGCACCCTCCTTTATTGCAGCTAATATCACTTCAGGTTTATGTACTGTTCCGCCAAAATGAGGAACGCTTATAATATTGCAATTTCCCCGTGCGGCTCTTTCTACTTCCCTGACTATCTGGCCGGCATTTAATTCCGGGACCACTATCGCCTTAACTTTTTTGGAAAGGGTGTTTATATATTCGTCGGCAAACGGCCATATTGTTTTTAATCTTGCTTTACCGACTTTTATTCCCATTTTCCTTGCATCTATCATTGCTTTTTCCGCTATACGAGAGGTAATACCGTATGATACTACCGCAACGTCGGCGTTGTTCAATCCGTCTTCTTCTATCATTATTATTTCTTTCTTATAATTTCTTATTTTATCCATCAGGCGGCTGACGAGTTTGTGCTGATTCTCCTCGTTCATCGCGGGGTATCCTCTTTCGTCGTGTGTAAGTCCGGTAATATGGAATTTATATCCCTTTCCGATCTCTGCCATTTCCGGGATAAGATCTTTAACAGGCTCGTAGGGTTTATATTCACTTGGTTTCTTTTTTGTGTATTTTCTTTCAAATATCTCTATTTTATCCGCCTCAGGAATAACGACTTTTTCCGTCATATGACCCACACATTCATCCATCATGAACATAACAGGGACCCTGAACCTCTCTGAAAGGTTGAACGCCGTGATCATAAGGTCAAAGCATTCCTGGGAACTGTTTGGGCTCAGCGCGATTATTTCATAGTCGCCGTGACTGCCCCATCTTGCCTGCATCATATCGGATTGTGCCGGAAGTGTCGGAAGCCCCGTAGATGGTCCTCCTCGCTGTACGTTAACAAAAACACAGGGTGTTTCTGTCATCACGGCAAGGCCGATGTGCTCCATCATCAGAGAAAATCCCGGGCCGGAGGTAACGGTCATCGCCTTTGCCCCACCCCATACGGCACCCTGAAGAGCAATGGAAGAAGCAATTTCATCCTCCATCTGCATAAATATTCCCCCAATATGAGGGATGCGCATGGCAAATCTTTCCACAACTTCTGTGGAAGGAGTTATGGGATAACCGGCTACATATCTGCAACCTGCGGCAAGAGCACCTTCGCATGCAGCATGATCACCGTCTATATAATGGACACCTGTAAGAACACCCCTTGGGTCGGATTTCATATCTTCTTACTCCTTATTCTTGTCGCTATTCTTTTCGCCCCAGATAGCAAAATCGGGACAGTACATGCCGCACATATTACAGCCTATACACTTGCATGCATTAACAGCCACAGGGTAATGATATCCTTTTTTATTGTAATCTTTTGAGAACTCAAGCACCTTTACAGGGCAAAATTCTATACAAAAACCGCAGCCCTTGCATCTTTCTGTCTGAAAACAGACCTTTTCCTTTGGCTTTGGGCTTGTCGTCTTTGCATCTGAGGAACACTTGTTCCGTTTGGATTCTTCCATTCTCTGTCTCCTTTATGCATGCGGTAAACAATTTACTACCCTATATTATATTTTAATGCAATAATCTTTTGTAAGGAGCTGTAAACACATGACCATATTAATCATACTAAATATGATGAGCCGACTTCTTGTCGCTGATGCATTTATGGCCCCAAATACCTGTGACGACCTGCTGCCGGATATGGGAGAATATATTGAATTTATGGAAGAAGTAGGCAATCTTTGGGTGGCAAAAGATCCCGGTCAGGCAAAAAAGATATATGATGTACTTGCCATAAGAAAAATATACCAGGAAACGACACATGATTATATAAACCCGATAGATAAACAGATAAAAGATTATATTTGCGATTGTTATTTTACAAACGATAAGAAGCCTTATTCTGCCGATTCGTCCGTAATAAGAAAATACTCGGAGAAGAATATCAAAAAACTCATAAGTTCGGCATCAGATGAATATATAAAATTAAAAATGGAGATATATAAGGAAGATAAAAGAGAAAAGATGACCGCCGCTATGAGGGAAAAAATAGAAAAATTAAGATCGGAAGCAATGTTCGGCATGGAAAAAGAACTGAATAATAAATTCGATAAAAAACTTAAGAGCAAGGGCACAAGAAACGAGGTTGATACTACGGATAATACGGATAAACTAATTAAGATAAATTAAATAATTTTTTTATATTTGCCTCGTTATAGACCTTATTTTTTTCTCCAAAGCCGAAAACCTTGCCGTGTTTGAGCATAAGCACCATATCAGTTTTATCCATAAAAACAGATGGTTCATGGGTAGAGATAACTACAATGGACTCAGGTCTCAGTTCCAGATATTTATATATCTGTTTTTTTACAAGTTCTTTAAACCCGATATCCAGCGCCGTTGTTGGCTCATCAAGAAGCAATATGTCGGGCTCCTGAACAAAGACCTTTGCCAACATTACTCTTTGTAATTCTCCCTGGCTCAGCGTTGTAACATCCCTGTATAGATACTCCCCCAGATCAAATATCTCAGAAGCCTTATAAACTTTGTCCCAATCGGATTTTGTGTATCTTGACATTAGGCTCGTGTACGGGAATCGACCCAATATCAAAAAATCCCTTACAAAAAGTTCAGATAAATATATTCCCTGTGATAGGTATCCAAATATTTTAGCCCTGTCTTTAAAGTTTATATCGTCGAGTTTTTTGCCCTCTAAAGAAATTTCCCCTCTATAATCTATAAGTCCGGCCAGTGATTTAAGAAGCGTGGTTTTTCCACCACCGTTAGGTCCTAATACCAGATTAATTGAACCAGGTTTTAGATAAAATTTATCTATATTGAGATTAAAATTTCCTCTTTTTACTTTTAGATTTTTTACTTCCAACATAAAAATATTTTAACCCCTGGCCTTGTATTTTCTAAATATAAGATAGATCAACACCGGCGCACCTATAAAAGATGTTACGGCACCTACAGGGACTTCAACATTAAAGCTAAGCATTCCGGCTATGGCGTTGCATAGGGTTAAAAACCCCGCACCAAAAAGCAGTACTATGGGTATCATTCCCGACGCCCTGCCCTTGAATATCAGCCGAGAGATATGGGGGATAACCAGACCCACAAAACCGAGTGTACCGCATACAGCGACTGAACTTGCCGCTAATATAGAGGCCAGTATCAAAAATAACGCGGTAAAAGATTTGGTATTAAGTCCGGAAGATACGGCAAAATCCTCTCCAAACTGGATGACATCGAGTGCGTTTGAAAAAACATAGATTAACAAAGTAGAAATCAAAAGCACAAAACCCAGGACGTAGAGATCTTTCATCTCCGGTTGGGATATATTTCCAATAAGCCATGAACTCATGTAAACAAGTTTATTACCTTCCATGTAAGAGAGTAAAAGTGTGATTATGGAGGCAAAAAAGAAACTGATACCCACGCCGGTAAGGACAACTACGACCGTGTTATGAAGCAGGAACCTGAACATAACAAGTAGTATCAATAGAGTAAATATAGCGCCTACAAAGGCGGATGCCTGAGTGGCAAGAGTAAAAATATAGGTGGAAAAAGTTATATAAAGAGCGATGCCAAGTGCAGCACCACTGGAGATACCAAGCACATATGGATCTGCCAGAGGATTTTTAAGGACAGTTTGAAAAATATATCCCGATAAAGAAAGTGCAGCACCAATAAGAAGGGATGCTATAAGACGTGGATATCTTATTTCCCATAGTATTAATGAACCGGTGGCAGAATCATCTATGGAGCCGGCTCCACCAAATTTTAAAGAAAGATACGATGCTATTAATATAAAGACTATCAAGCCTGAATAAACAAAAAACGGAGAGGAAAAAATCCTCTCCGTCCTGTTTTTATTGATATTGAACATGCGCTCTATATTACAGAGTTTGCGTCTTAAAATCAAACCCCTTTATTCACACACCAGGCAGTCTTTAAATATGTACGAATTTGCAGTCAAACATAAACCAATTTGCAGTTTGGATGCAGAGTGAGGAAGACCTGAAACCCGCGACGCAGACGTACTTTAGTAGTACGTCGAGGAGTGGGTGAAGGTCTGACAATACTCTGCGCCAAAGGGCAAGTTGGGCTTACATCATGCCGCCCATTCCACCCATTCCGCCACCCATTCCAGCGCCCATTTCTGCCTTTTTATCTTCAGGCTTATCTGTGATCATGACCTCTGTGGTCAACATCAACGATGCAACTGAAGCTGCGTTTACAAGAGCAGTCCTTACGACCTTTGTCGGGTCTATAACGCCTGATTTTATAAGATCTTCGTATACATTCGTATTGGCATTGTAACCATAAGCCGGATTAGTATTGTTTCTGATCTTGTCTATTACGATAGATCCGTCAACGCCGGCATTATTTGCGATCTGTCTTGCCGGTTCTTCAAGAGCGCGTCTTACTATTCTGACACCTGCGTTCTGATCTTCGCCTTCAAGTTTCAGGCTCTCTATCTTTGGAAGTGTTCTAAGAAGAGCGACTCCGCCTCCAGGAACTATACCCTGCTCAGCAGCTGCTTTTGTAGCATGAAGCGCATCTTCAACCCTTGCTTTCTTTTCTTTCAACTCTGTTTCTGTTGCCGCGCTGACATGAATAACAGCGACTCCGCCAACTAATTTTGCAAGTCTTTCCTGTAGTTTTTCTTTATCGTAATCAGATGTCGTTTCCTCTATCTGTTTTCTTATCTGTTTGATTCTGGCGTCTATGTTTGTTTTCTTTCCGGCACCATCAACTATTGTTGTGTTGTCTTTATCTATATTTATTTTCTTTGCTTTTCCTAACCATTCAACAGTAGCGGCCTCAAGTTTGTGTCCAAGCTCTTCGCTGATAACCTGACCACCTGTAAGGATGGCTATGTCTTCCAACATTGCTTTACGTCTGTCACCAAAACCGGGAGCCTTAACTGCGGCAACCTGAAGAACTCCACGAAGTTTATTAACAACCAGTGTTGCAAGAGCTTCACCGTCAACGTCTTCAGAAATTATAAGAAGAGGTTTTCCCATTTTTGCTGTGGTTTCAAGTATAGGAAGAAGATCCTTCATGTTGCTTATTTTCTTTTCAGATATAAGTATGTAGGGATCATTTAAAGCACAGATCATTCTTTCCGGATCTGTTACAAAATAAGGAGACAGATAACCTCTGTCAAACTGCATACCTTCTACAGTCTCCAAAGTTGTATCCATTGATTTTGCTTCTTCTACCGTGATAACGCCTTCTTTTCCGACCTTATCCATAGCTTCTGCTATTATATTTCCGATTGATTCATCGTTATTGGCAGATATTGTACCGACCTGGGCAATTTCCTTCTGGTCTTTTACCGGCTTAGAAAATTTATCCAGTTCCTTAACAACTATTTCAACAGCCTTATCTATACCGCGCTTGATCTCCATAGGGTTCAATCCAGCAGCCACTGCCTTTACGCCTTCTCTATATATAGCCTGAGCAAGAACTGTAGCCGTTGTGGTGCCATCACCCGCAACATCGGAAGTCTTGGAAGCAACTTCCTTAACCATCTGAGCACCCATGTTCTCAAATTTATCTGAAAGTTCTATCTCTTTTGCAACGGTAACACCGTCTTTTGTTATGGTCGGTGAACCATAGCTCTTATCTATAACAACGTTTCTTCCTCTTGGTCCCAATGTCACTTTTACAGCATCGGCTAATACGTTAACACCGATAAGTATTTTGCCTCTTGCCTCATGTTCAAACATTAATTGCTTAGCCATTTTAAATATTCCTCCTGATTTTTATTCCAAAATTTATTTGTCTATTTCATCCATATATAAGGACTATTTCTCAATTATGCCCAGAATGTCGTCTTCTCTCATAATAAGATGCTCTTCATTGGCGATCTTAACTTCTGTACCTGCGTATTTGCTGAAAAGGATCTTGTTACCTGCTTTAACTGCCGGTGGGACTCTGTTGCCGTTATCAAGCAATTTGCCGTTTCCAACCGCAACTACAACGCCTTCAACCGGTTTTTCTTTAGCTGTATCGGGGATTATTATTCCGCCTGCCGTCTTCGATTCTTCCTTAACCCTTTTTACAAGGACTCTGTCATTAAGTGGTCTTACCTGCATTTTAAACTCCTCCTTATAGATAGTGCTTTTTATATAAATAAACCCTTAAGTTTAAATCCAGCCCCCGATCAATTAGCAAGATGCAATATGGATATAGCCGCTTTTAAAGTCAAGGGGGGCCGCGGTCATCCCTTATAGCAAAATTGGTCCAGACTCGCAACTACAAAGAGTTTTAAACTGGTCTTTTTACCCGGGTTTGTGTTATAAAAGACCCATAAAACGCCAAAAGGGAGGTTTTTTATGAGATTTTTGATAACTTTGGTCATTTTATTGTCTGTATCGGGTCCTGCTTTTTCCCAGGGTAATTATGATATAACGCAGGCACCTCTTCCGTATTCCGACATAATAAAGAACTATCCTATAACGTATACAAATACGACTACTAATGTGGTTTATAGATCCAATCCAAATAGTGATTTATTGAAAAAATATGGCGACTTTGATGAAGCGTTGTATTTCAGGAAACATGGAACTCCAAACATGGTCGTAAGAGACAGTATACAACATGTTGAAAAAGAAAATGAATATAACAACGTGTTGAAGAATAAGATGGCCCTGAATGACCCTATAAATGACCTAATTGATATTGCCCAGGTCAAGGTAATGATGGAATGGTTACATAAAAACAACAAGATATTGGCATCAGCCTACGATGAAGAGATAAAAGACATTAATAAAAAATACGATAATTGTAAAAAGGATTTTCCTCAAAAACTGAGTGAGTTTAATAGGACAAAAAAGACAGATCGCGCTGATGTAATCTGGAATAATATTAATAATCAGGTTGAAAGATATCTTGATCAGATAAGGAATGGAAAATAAAAAGAGGATATAAACTATGAAAAAATTATTTTTAATTTTTTGTACAATGTTTTTATTCAGTTTAGGTGTTTATGGCTTCGGAGGGCCAAGCCCCATTGCCGTTGCTAAAAATACAGGTGTGCTAATTGACTATACCGGTAATGATCAGTATTGGAATAACCGGCAATTAGATGATCGACAAGATTTTTATCCAATAATATCATTTTCAACTGAAGATTCTTATTATCTTACTA